>DWVT01000216.1 GCA_019120075.1 Candidatus Mediterraneibacter excrementigallinarum | reverse complement strand
AATGTTCATTTCCAATGTTTTTTGTCAATTTCCCACATAAAACAAATTATATTCACTGATTTTTGACAAAATTATTCCTATTCACTATAATGGGATGATATATAAATCATGCATTTTGCACTACAAGGAGTCTGTTATGAAAAAAAAGCTCATCAATTTTAATACCGGAACGATACGTTTTGACTACTTCCGCAACATGGTCCTGACCGCCGTTCTGTTCATGGCTCTGTTGTTCATCGGGACTTCCGGAGTATTTTTATACAACTCGTTTTCCTTAAAAAGCGAGGATTCCCTCCATCAGCTGAATTATATTTCCGGGCAATTTCAGTACTATCTGACTTCTGTGGATAACTATTCGAGAACTGTCCTTTCAGACTCACAGGTTCAAAATTATATGCTAAACTATAACCGTAGCAATATTGACCAACAGGATACTCTTAACGTCAGGCAGCAGATCTGTCAGATCATACAGTCTACATCCTTTATCCACTCTGTCAGGCTCTACTCCACAGGAGGTGATTATATACTGGCTTCCGAATCTTTTTCCACGCCTGCCAACCTGGAAGATCTTCCTGATCATTCCATCTGGACTGTAGGGCTTCGGACCAAAGTCGGCAGTGCCAGTGAGCAACTCAAGGTCATCTCCCTTCTTCGCCCCTTTTACGATATCTCTACAGGAGATCTTCTGGGATATGTGGAGATTTCGGTCTCCGAATCTGCGATTTCCGGGATCTATGCCGACCAAAATGGACAACAGCGGATTTTTATGATTGACTCATCAGGCACAATACAAAGTACGGATATTTCATCCGAACTGGATACTTCTTATCAATATGGCACAGAAATACTGGACAGCTCCGGTTCCGGATATTTCTTTTCGGGAAAAGATCTGATCTTTTACAGTTACTTTCCCACACTAAACTGGTACATTGTCAGTCAGATTCCCTTTGCAGATTTTCTCAGCTCCATGTTACTTCTGTTCGGAATCTCTCTCGTGATTGCGATGCTGATAATGGCAGTCTGCATATATGTATCACAAAGAGTAGCCCTCCGGGTCACCTCTCCGCTGAGCCACCTTGTAGCCCACATTCAAAAAGTGAAGAGCGGCATCTGGGAGCCCATTGATATCATTCCGTGCAATGAAGAAATTTCTACACTGTTCCATTCATTTAACGGCATGATCACCACCCAGACCAAAATGCGGGACGACCTTATCGAGGCAGAAAAACTAAAACGTCAGCTGTCGCTGTCTTTGCTGCAGGAGCAGGTAAATCCACACTTTCTTTACAACACGCTTGATAACATCTGCTCCCTTGCCGAGATCGATGAAAAGGATACTTTGATCCGTCTCACCATGAGCCTGTCATCATTCTACCGTTCCAGTCTGAGCAAAGGGAAGATGCATGTCACTGTGAAAGAGGAACTGGATATTTCCCGTTCCTACCTGGAGATCATGCAGATCCGTTATATAAATAAATTCGATTACACAATCTCCTGCCCGAAATCACTGGAAGAATGTCAGTGCATTAAACTTCTGCTCCAGCCGGTCATCGAAAATAGTATCTATCACGGAATAAAAGAACTGCCAGGACACGGCCATATCTCTGTCAGGGTGGAGGAAGAGGGCGATGCTGTCTGTTTTATGATAGAAGATAATGGAAAAGGGATTTCCAATTCTGACTATGACAGGTTATGGTCCGGTCAGAGCGGACATTTCGGCATCAAGAACATACATCAGAGGATCCAGCTTTACTACGGAAACCAATACGGGCTCTCTATACGCAACAGAAAAGAAGGTGGATGTCTCACCGTCATCACTATTCCGAAAAGAAAGGAGGAAGTACAATGTCAACAGGGCTGATCATCGCCGACGATGAATATTTTATCCGGCAAAGGATCAAAAAGATCATACCATGGAAAAATCTGGATATTGAATTTGCCGGTGAAGCAGAAAACGGGAAACAGGTGGTGGAACTACTCGGAAAGGTGCGTGCTGATATCCTTCTTCTGGATATTAAAATGCCACAAATGGATGGTATCGAGACCGCCAGATACATAAAAGAACGTTTTCCTCATGTCCATATCATTATCCTGTCGGGATACAATGACTTTGAGTATGCACGTTCTCTCCTTCGCTACGGCGTAAAAGAGTATCTGCTCAAACCGGTATCCGCAGAAGAATTGGAGAAAGCGCTTTCAGACTGTCTCGCCTCCCTTGAAGCAGAAAAGCGCCGGGATCTTGCTGTCCGTATCTATCAGGAATATAAAAAGAACACAGCGCTGGAAGCTGTGCGCACATCAGGCTCAAGCTGGGCAGAGCTGTGCGCTTCTTATCCTGAATTTTCCAGCTATTCTTTCAGTTTTTTCTGTGCATTTTTCCTATCGGAAAATACTGGCAGTCCTCTTTCCGGGCTGGCAGACAGATTTCGCCGCGCCGGTTTTCTGTGCCATCACCGCCAGATTGGAGATTATATTTACATCCTCCAGATTTTTCTTCACACCCCGGAGGAAACAGATCACGCAGTATCATTCCTGACCGATCTCTCAGACGCCTGCCAGGAATTCATATACATTACAATAAGCGCTACGTTTGCGGTGTCCGAAGACTGGTCCGTCCCTTACAAACGCTGTACCGCCCGGCTTATGGATCGATATTTTAAAAATCATTCCTGTGTGGAAAAAGCAGAAGCCCCGGTATTACATTCCGGCACATATGAAGAAGTGATCACATTGCGAAAGGATTTTCCGACTCTGCTGAACTCTCAGGACGAAACAGCTCTTCGCAGGTATCTGGATGAACTTTTTTGCGTACTAAGTAAAAGAAAAGAGGCGGAACTCCTACAAATGACAGTCACTGAAATTTTTAATGTTTATCATATTTATTTTTCTGTGCCCGAAAATTCCTCCCAAAACGTCCGTGACCTTGTCTCTTCCATGTTAGAATCTGAGTCTTCTCTTGACATTGTAAAAGAAGAATGTATTTCATACGGGCTGCAGTGTATCAGAGAGAGCAGTATCGCGCCCTCCGACACAATGCTCTGCAACAAGGTCATCGGATATATCCGTCAGAATTATGCAGATACCTCACTCTCTGTCTCGAAAGTAGCGGCGCACTTTCAACTTCATCCGACCTATCTCGGCAGTATATTCAAACGAGTACAGCATACCTCTCTTCTGCAATATATCTCCGAAGTACGGATTATCGAGGCCCGGAAGCTTCTGAGGGAAACAAACCTGAAAATATCAGAGATTGCAGAAAAGACCGGGTTTTCTGATATTTACTATTTCAGCAAACGTTTTAAGAAGATCACCGGGTGCTCTCCAAAAGAATATGCGCTCAAGAAAAAAGAGGGGGATGTCACAAAATCATCTGATTAGATAATGGAGCAGGGGAATCACTCTTTTACTTTTTCAATCTGTTTCAAACAAAAACTGGAAATCCGCTCTGAACTCAGAGCATGAAACCTGTTCTTCGGCAGTCAGACAGGACATCCCCCGCCAGAGATATCCCGCAGGACATATAGAATATCTGATATGTCCGTCCTTCGGGAATAAAAACAGACACTTCAATCTGAGATCAAAGTGCCTGTTGATCTTTTATGTAATGGTGCCTTTCAATAGCAGATTTATTCGTTCAAACCTTCATCATAATATTTCTGTATCATCATACCCGCCTGGTACGCCCGTCTCAGAAATGCTTCTCTGTCATCCTCCTGACAGTTTACTTCCAGCGTCAGCGGAAGTCTGTATGTAGATTGCGCCAGTTCCCACATCACCTTATGCCAGTCAATCTCCCCTTCTCCGGGAAGAAGATGATAGTCAACTGTACGATTATTGTCGTGGAGATGAACCGAGTAAATCCTGTCTCTGTACTTCTCTATGATATTGAGCAGATTTTCTCCCCAGCTCATATATCCATGCCCCGTATCCAGACAGATCCCCATATATTCCGGGGGATATTCCTGAAGCAGCATATCCCACTGATCCGTCACATAATCTGCCGGCATATCAAACAGATTTTCCAGACAGATCCTTATCCCCTGCTCCCTGCAGTAAGACTGAAGTTCATCAAAGGACCTCTTTACCCGGGCATAAAACGGTTCTCTCAGATCCGGTCTTGTTCTGAACGTCTGATACGGCGGATAAAGATGCAGCACGATTTCTTCCGCTCCCAGGTACTTTGCCAGATCAATCCGGTTCTGTATCAGTTCTACTCCGGCTTTTCTGTTATACTCCCAATCAGATGTATAATCTTTTCTGTAATGTCCATTCAGAAGGTTTACATTCCTTCGTGACCCCTTTGACGCATGGAGGGCTTTGGCCTTCAGACCGTATCTTTCCATCCAGTCCCTGATCTGATACATTTCATATTTTGAATAAGTATAGTCTCCTTCCCACTCGTGACACCAGTGGATATGGGTAAAACCGGCTTCTGAAATACTTCTCAGTAAATGTTCTGTTTCTTCAAGTCTGCCGGCCTCCCCCGCAAAATCCGTTGCTATTGCCAGTTCTTTCTTTTCCATCAGCGAATCCTCTCTCTTTTCATTTCCTATCGCGAGAATCTACATCCCGTCTGCTGCTGTAACAATACACTACGGCAGGATCATTCAGACGTTACAGGGAAAAAGCCTGAAGATTACGCTAACAGAACAGCCCCTTCAGCGCAGGATAAAACTTTCTGAACTTCCGGTACCGCTCCTCATACTTTGCCACCAGCTCCGCATCCGGTTCCTCCGTGGCGACTACCTTCACCAGCTTCTTCGCCGCCTCCTCAACGGAAGGGTACACGCCGCATCCTACTGCGGCAAGAATCGCCGCGCCGTAGCCGGGTCCCTCCTCACTCTCGATGATGTCAACCTTCATGTTCATGACATTGGCGATGATCTTCCGCCAGAGAGGACTTTTGGCTCCGCCGCCGCAGATCTTCGTCCGCTTCGGATCTACTCCGATGCTGCGTGCCACTTCCAGGGAGTCCCTGAGCCCGAATGCCACGCCTTCCAGCACGGCCTGGGTCATTTCCTCTCTGGTAGTATCCATGCTCATTCCGATAAACGCTGCTCTCGCTTCCGGGTCATTATGAGGCGAACGCTCTCCCATCAGATATGGGAGATAAAAGACCGTATTTTCTCCCAGCTTCGTGATCCCTGCCTGCTCCTCCTGATACTCTGTCGTCTTCAGGATCTCATCCATCCACCACTTGTTACAGGATGCCGCGCTCAGCATGCATCCCATAAGATGATAGTTTCCATCCGCATGTGCGAAAGAATGAAGTGCATTGTTCTCATCCACACCGAAGGTCCGGCTGGAAATAAAGAGTGTTCCGGAGGTTCCCAGAGAAATGTTGCATCCCCCGTCTCCTACAGTCGCCGTGCCGACCGCAGCAGCGGCGTTGTCTCCTGCCCCGGCGATCACTCTGACGTCCCGGGGAAGATCCAGCTCCTCTGCGATCTCCTGTTTCAGGCATCCCACCGGCTCCCAGCTCTCGTACAGCTTCGGAAGCTGTTCCTCTGTGATACCGCAGATCTCCAGCATTTCCTTTGACCAGCACTTGTGCTCCACATCAAGGAGGAGCATACCGGACGCATCCGAATACTCTGTGCAGAACGTTCCGGAAAGCTTATACGCAAGATAATCCTTGGGCAGCATGATCTTGCAGATTCGGGCAAAGTTCTCCGGCTCATTCTCCTTCATCCAGAGGATCTTCGGAGCGGTGAAACCCGCAAAAGCAATATTTGCAGTGTATTTAGAAAGTTTTTCCTTTCCTATAACATTATTAAGATAATCCGTCTGTTTGCCTGTACGGCCGTCATTCCACAGAATGGCCGGACGGATCACGTCATCATTTTCATCCAGCGCCACAAGGCCATGCATCTGTCCGCCGAAACTGATCCCCTTTACCTGGGTCCTGTCACACTCTGATACCAGTTCTTTGATCCCTGCCATGCTCTGGGCGAACCAGTCCTCCGGCTTCTGCTCAGACCAGCCGGGATGAGGGAAATACAGCGGATATTCTTTTGATACGATCTTTTCAATCTTTCCGTTCTCATCCATCAGCAGAAGTTTGACCGCAGACGTTCCCAGATCTACTCCTATAAAAAACATAGTTCTTCTCCTTTTCTTTTCAAAAGACGGCCGCGCCCCAGAAAGGATGCGGCCGTCCGGCTATACTTCTCTATCTTTACTGTACTGTATTTTTATATCTCCGCGGGCTCATTATCCCCAGGGATTCTCTGTGGGATATCTCACGCCTGCCGGCTGATTGTATCCGATCTCCTCAACCGGAACACCGATGTATTTAAACACCTCGAAGAGTTCCTTTCCGAAATGCCCGAATGCCACCGCGCCGTGATGCGGGAAATTCTTCTCGATCAGCACATGACGGTAGAATCTTCCCATCTCCGGAATTGCAAACACACCGATGGATCCGAAGGACTTGGTCGCCACCGGAAGCACTTCGCCCTGAGCCACATAAGCTCTCAGCTTATTATCAGACGTACTCTGCAGACGGTAGAATGTGATGTCTCCCGGTACGATATCTCCTTCCAGTGTTCCCTGTGTCACTTCCTCCGGAAGGGTTCTTGCCATGATCATCTGATATCTCATCTCGCAGGACGTCAGCTTGCCGGAAGCGGTATTTCCACAGTGGAATCCCATGAAAGTATCCTTCTGTGTATACGGGAATTTTCCTTCAATGCTCTCTTTGTACATATCTGCCGGAACTGTGTTGTTGATGTCCAGAAGAGTCACTGCATCCTGGCTCACTACTGTTCCGATGAACTCGCTCAGGCATCCGTAGATATCAACTTCGCAGGAAACCGGGATTCCCTGAGCGGTCAGACGGCTGTTCACATAGCAGGGAACAAATCCGAACTGTGTCTGGAATGCAGGCCAGCATTTTCCGGCGATCGCCACGTATTTACGGTATCCTCTGTGCTCTTCCACCCAGTCCTTCAGTGTGAGTTCGTACTGAGCCAGCTTCGTCAGGATCTCGGGCTTCTTGTTTCCTTCGCCCAGTTCCTCTTCCATCTCTTTTACAACCGCCGGGATCCTCTCGTCTCCCTCGTGTCTGTTGAACGCCTCAAAGAGGTCAAGTTCTGAGTTCTCCTCGATCTCAACTCCGATATTGTAAAGCTGCTGGATCGGAGCATTGCATGCGAGGAAGTTGAGCGGACGTGGTCCGAAGCTGATGATCTTCAGGTTGTTCAGTCCTACTACCGCGCGGGCGATGGGCTCGAACTCGTGGATCATGTCAGCGCACTCTTCCGCTGTTCCCACCGGATATTCCGGTATGTACGCTTTTACATTGCGAAGTTTCAGGTTATAGCTTGCGTTCAGCATACCGCAGTATGCGTCGCCGCGTCCCTGTACCAGATCGTTCTGGGTCTCCTCAGCGGCAGCGATAAACATTTTTGGTCCATCAAAATGTTTCGCAAGCAATGTCTCTGATATCTCCGGTCCAAAATTTCCGAGATAAACTACAAGTGCGTTGCATCCGGCTTTCTTGATATCCTCAAGAGCCTGTACCATATGGATCTCGCTCTCAACGATGCAGACCGGACATTCATAGACTGTGCCCTCACCGTATTTCTTTGTATACGCATCGATCAGCGCTTTCCTTCTGTTTACGGAAAGGCTTTCCGGGAAACAGTCCCTGCTCACCGCTACGACTCCGATTTTCAGTTCTGGCATGTTATTCATAGTTGGTTCCTCCTCTTTTATATGATATGTAAAAATATGTAACCTTTTTCTTTTTCGGAAGTGATCCTGCCGCCGGACATTTCCGGGCAGGTCACACGCTCAGACCTCCAGGTTTTCTCCCCGCAGTCCGCAGAAGGCGCCTTCGATCCCCGCCTCCTCGTGGGCGATCAGCCATTTGTTCACTGCTGTAAGAAGACGGTTTTCTCCCTCCTTAGCCGGCTCGAAAGGCAGATCCTCATTGGTCCCTTTCGGAAGTACGATCACACATCGAAAGCCTCCCTCTGCCACGCTGCATGGTGCATAATGAAGTGTGGTAGCATACAGTTCCACAGCTGTTCCCGCCGGAACGAAAAACGCTTCCACTTTCGCTGTATCATAGATATCGCCTTCTTCAATATCCTGCTGCCTTCCCAGCAGAAGGATCAGATCCGTTGCCGCGATATCAATCTCCGAACTCCTGTGATACTCCAGCGCATTCAGCTTATGATTATCGCCGTTGCAGTATCCGATCTGGATCGGCAGCCCTCCGAATCCCTTTCTGCACACCTCCGCGGCTTCCGGCACCTCCTCCAGCTGCTCCACGGACGGCACATACACAACATCCTTCGGCAAAGGCGTGTGCTCCATCTCCTTTAAGATCTTCTCAAAAGAGAATTCCGTGACCACTTTCCCATACTTGCCGAAGGACGCATCTGTCAGTTCCATTATCTTCATTTATCTGACCTCCTTCTTCCCTGCTCTACAGCCTGTTGAGGTCATTTTATCAACTTTTTTTCTTCTTTACGACCAAATTATTGGCCTTTTAATGCCCATTTCTTATCCTTTCTTCTTATACTCACTTGGAAGCATCCCGTACTTCTTCCGAAAAGCCCTTGCCAGCGCCTTGCTTCCGGAGAACCCGTTCCTGAGAGCCGCTTCCGTCACGCTGTATCTCCCGCTCTCCAGATCCTTGACAGCATACCCCAGTCGAATGCTCTGCAGATAGCTCTTGAAAGTGATCCCCGCATATTTCTGAAACATCCGCGAGAGATAGGTGGGGGAATATCCGAAGATCCTCGCGATCTCCTCAAGGGACAGATCCCCCGCGTAGTTGTCCTTCATATAAGATGTGATGGAAGACAGACGGGTCAGATTCCGGTTTTTTCTTATAAACCCCTCGTCCACTTCCGTCAGGCGGTAATCCTTCACCAGCAGATACATAATGTTATAAAAGATACTTTTCAGTTTCATATCATAGCCGCAGCCCTTTTCGCAGTGCACCTGATACAGTTCTTTTATAAGCGCCATGAACCGCTCGTCCCTTTTCCCCGGTTCATGAGTAAACCAGATAAACTGTTCTCCCGTAAAATAGTTTTCAAACATTTTCAGCGGGATCTGGAGCACCACAGTCTCATTGGGATCCGGCGAATCGATGGCATGGACCTCGTTGGAGTTTACGATCATAAACTCATCCTCCGAAAGGTCCCACAGCCTGTCCTCCAGATAGAACCTCAGGCTCCCGCGGCACACTGCGAAGATCTCTATAGACCGGTGCCAGTGTTTCTCCCGGTGATAGTTCCCTTCCTGTCCCTCGAACAGGAATATCTTAAACGGCAGTCCCTCCTCAGGAACGACCAGCTCATGCGAAAAACTCATAAGTTTCCTCCATCTTCCTCCGTCAGTCCGTCTCTCCCCGTTATGAGACCGGAGACTGAATTTATCTGCTTCTTCTCAATTATAACGTAATATTCCGGCTTTATCATCCCCTCTTAAGCAGAATCTCATGCCCGTTGCCCCTCCCGCTCTCCTGTGATATATTTAATAGATATTGGGAGAATTTTTCCCTGTCCTCATACTTAATTTATTCATGGAAAGGAATCGATTCTATGACAGAGATCCTGATCATCGAAGACGATAAAGGCTTAAACGCCGGCATTGCCATCGGACTCGGAAACGGAAACTATCATTTTACAGGCTGCAGTACCCTGGCGGAGGCCAGATCCGCAGTCAGAGACAGCAGATTTGACCTGCTCATCCTGGACCTGAACCTTCCCGACGGAAATGGCTACGACTTTCTCCGGGAATACCGGCGCCAGTCCGATACCCCGGTCCTGATCCTCACTGCCAACGACCTGGAGGTAAACGAAGTCATGGGATTCGAGCTGGGAGCCAACGACTATGTGACCAAACCCTTCAGCCTGGCTGTCCTGCGGGCCCGGATCGAGAACCTGCTGAAGATCAGCGCGGGAAGCCGGAAGATCACCGGAAGTCACACTGGTCCCGGTGCGACTGTTTTCTATCAGGACAGTTCACTGCTCCTTGATCCGGCACACCAGCGGTTCGAGAAAGACGGCAGGGCACTCTCCCTGAGTAAGACGGAACAGCGTCTCCTGCTCACCCTCCTTGAAAACCGCGGGAACACAGTTCCCCGGGACCGCCTTATAGAGACGGTCTGGGACGGGACGGAATACGTGGATGAAAATGCCCTCTCCGTGGCGGTCAGCCGCCTTCGCTCAAAACTTGAGGACACGCCTTCCCATCCGGTCCATATCCGGAATGTCTACGGGATCGGCTACGTCTGGAAATAAATCCATCCATTAATCCACCTTGAACAGGAGGCCGATAAACATGAACCCCTTTGGGACCAAACATACCTTTGAACTTCTGGACCGGATGCTGGACGACGCCATGAACGGCACGTTCCGCGAATCCGACTACAACGAGACAGAACTCTCCCGTCTGGAAACGAAATGGATGCGTTTCTTAAGCGCCTCCGCGCTTAGCCGGGAAAACCTGGAACAGGAGCGCAGATCCATCCAGGGACTGGTCTCGGATATCTCCCACCAGGTCAAAACCCCCATTGCAAACCTGCGTCTCTATGAAGACATTCTGGAAGAACGTCTGGAAGGAGATGATCGGGAACTGATCCGCCATCTTATCCGGGAGACAGAACTTCTGGAGTTTCTGATCCATTCTCTCGTCAAAATCTCCCGTCTTGAGACCGGAACCATACAGCTCTCCCCGGAAGATCAGACCATCCTCCCTCTGCTCCGGGACGCACTGGATCGGGCGGAAACAAAAAGCGCCGAAAAAAATGTGACCCTGAATGCCGACGGATGTAACCCGGAGATCCGGGCACGTTTTGACCGGAAATGGACCTCGGAAGCCCTCTATAATATCATCGACAATGCGGTCAAATATACTCCTCCCGGGAGCAGCGTCTCGGTCCGTATTGAAGAATACCCCATGTTTGTCCGCATCCGTGTCCTGAATCACGGCCCGGGTGTCACAGAGGATGAGATTCCCCATCTGTTCGACCGTTTCTACCGCAGCCCCCGCTTCCACGAAAAGGAAGGCGTCGGGCTCGGGCTCTACCTCGCCCGGGAGATCATACGGAAAGAGGGCGGATATATCAAAGTCGACCCGAAGCCTGACGTCTCTTCTGAGGAACCGGGGCCAGGCGCAGAATTTTCCATCTTCCTGAGGAAATCCTGATCTGCCGACGTATCCCAACTCTTTCGAAACTGTTAGATTTGAGAAAGTGTGTGGAAAGATTGTTATGGTAAAGTCTATTCATAAAAGTGGATAGACTTTTTATCATATGGGAAAGACTCGCGAACGAGTCTTGAATCAGAAGGAGGCAGACCTATGCAGAACATCTTAGAAACAAAAGAGCTTCGAAAATATTACGGCACAGGGGCCAATCAGGTCCGAGCCCTGGACGGGGTATCCCTCTCCGTAAGGCAGGGCGAGTTCGTGGCCGTAGTCGGGACATCCGGTTCCGGCAAGTCCACTCTTCTCCACATGCTGGGCGGACTGGACCGCCCCACCGCAGGGAAAGTGTTTGTTGACGGGAAGGATATCTTCTCCCTGAAGGACGACGCCCTCTGCATCTTCCGCAGGCGGAAGATCGGTTTCGTTTTCCAGAGCTATAACCTGGTACCCGTCCTGAATGTGGAGGAAAATATCACCCTCCCCATCGAGCTGGACGGGAACCGGATCGACCGTGATTTCATCCGGGAGATCGTGGGGATCCTGGGACTGGAGCAGAAACTGAACAGCCTGCCCGCCGAACTCTCCGGAGGGCAGCAGCAGAGAGTCGCCATCGCCCGGGCCCTTGCCACGAAACCAGCCATCATCCTGGCAGATGAGCCCACGGGGAATCTGGACTCTGCCACCAGCCAGGACGTCTTAAGTCTCCTGAAAGTGACGGGCGACCAGTTCGGGCAGACCATCGTGATGATCACTCACAATGAAGAGATCGCCCAGACCGCTGACCGGATCATCCGCATCGAGGACGGCCGGATCGCGGGCGCCGGATACAAAGGCGGTGATCACCATGCGTAAGGTAAAGAACAAAAAAGTGATCCGGAAGCTTTCCTCACGCATCCTTTCCGCCAGACGTTCCAAAAATCTGATCGGGCTGGCAGCCATCCTTCTGACTACCATCCTGTTCACAACCGTATTCTCTGTATGCGGGAACCTGCTCCGCAGCCAGACCGAATCCACCTTCCGACAGGTCGGCGGGAACGCCCAGGCCGGTTTCAAAAATTTCACCATGGCGGAATATGATCAGATGAAGGACGATCCCAGGATCCGGGATGTCTCCTACAACATTTTCGTGGGGAACGCGGTAAATCCGGAACTGAATAAAATCCAGACCGAGGTGCGGTACTACGAGCCGTTGAACGCCCGCCAGAGCTTTGCTTATCCGACTAACGGAAAGCTGCCGGAAGCGCGGGATGAGATTGCCATGAGTACCCTGATCCTGGACGCACTGGGCATCCCTCATGAACTGGGGCAGAAGGTCACTCTGGACCTGAACATCCACAATGAGGTCCGGACGGATACCTTTACCCTGTGCGGTTTCTGGGAAGGAGATCCGGTCATGATGGCCCAGGAGGCCGCGGTGTCAAAAGCCTATGTCGATCTGGCGGCGCCCCTTGAGACGACGCCTTATTATGAGACGGACGGAACAGATTTTTCCGGATACATGAACGTCAGCTTTGATTTTCCCACTTCCTTCGATATCGAGGGACAGATGGAAGACCTGGTACAGAGGTGCGGTTTTGACGGATCGCTGATCAGCCCCAGCGTGAACTGGGCTTACAGCTTTTCCAGCATCGACTGGACCACGGTCTCCATTCTGGCAATCCTGATCTTCCTGATCATGCTGTCAGGCTACCTGATTATTTACAATATCTTCTACCTGAATATCTTCAGCGACATCCGTTTCTACGGACTGCTGAAAACAGTGGGTACCACCGGAAGACAGCTTAAGAAGATCGTCCGCCGTCAGGCATGGACCCTCTGCCTTTTCGGGGTACCAGCAGGGCTCGCCGCCGGATGGGTATTCGGCAGACTGCTGACTCCTGTGATCACCAGCATGCTCACCTCCACGGACGTTTACTATTCCGTAAATCCGCTGATCTTCCTGGGCTCTGCTCTGTTCACGGTACTTACCGTATATATAAGCTGCATCAGGCCCTGCCGGATCGCCGCGAAGGTCTCTCCTGTGGAAGCAGTCCGGTTTACGGAAAAAAGCGTACGGAAAAAATCACGGAAGACGAGAAAGACGACGCCTCTGAGCATGGCGCGGGCCAATCTGGGACGCAATAAACGGAAACTGGTCCTGGTAGTCCTCTCCCTGTCCCTGAGCCTGATCCTGCTCAACAGCGTCTATACCATCGTGACAGGATTTGATATGGACAAATATCTGGCTGACAAACTGCTGACAGATTTTGAAGTGTCCAGCGCCTCTATCTACAATTTCAGTTCACCTGAAACAGACTATGCCGGGGTGACCGAGGATTTCCAAAAGGAACTTTCTTCTCAGAAGGGAGTTACAGACATCGGAAACATCTATCTTGCCGGAACCGTGCACAACTACTCCGACGCCGAGTGGAAGACCGTGGAACAGATCATGGATGCTCCGGAAAACAGCGAATATTTTTCCGATCCCATCATGGAGGAAGCCTTCGATTATGTCAGGACTTCCCATCGGACCAATGTCGATGTTTACGGAGTGAACGAGAATGCAGCCCGGTACATCACACCGGAAGACGGAACTTTTGACTGGGAAAAATTCAAAAGCGGAGATTATGTCCTCGCGAATACCTTTTCCCTGGACGGAGAAACATCCACGCCGTTCCTGGAGCCGGGCGATGAGGTCACCATCGAGTTCAGCGATACTGTATCTAAAAAATATACCGTGCTCGCGGTAGCCCAGATGCCAACGGCGCTGAGTTCCCAACGGTATGGACTGATGGAGGAAGAATTCATCCTTCCGGACACGGAATTCCTGGCTCAGTTCGGGGCCCGGCAGCCTATGAAGACCGTATTCAATGCAGAGGATGACTGTCAGGCGGAGGTAGAGGCCTGGCTTGAGGATTACTGTACAAAGGTAAATCCGGATATGGATTGCCGGACAAAGGCGGACTATCAGCAGGAGTTCAACAATCTGAAACAGACCTATGCCGTGACCGGCGGGATCTTAAGCATCATCCTGGCGCTGATCGGGCTTTTGAACTTCATCAACGTGACAGCCACCTCCATCCTCTCCCGCAGACAGGAACTTGCCATGATGGAATCCGTGGGCATGACCGGGACACAGCAGCGACGGATGCTCCAGTGGGAAGGCTTATACTATGCGCTCCTCTCCCTTCTGATCAGCTGCACTGCCGGAGTCGGCGCAGGATACGCACTGGTCCAGGCGTTCGCAGGACAGATGGACGTCTTCACCTGGCGCTTCACCCTGCTGCCCGTCGCGATCTGTACCCCGTTCCTGATCGCCATCTCCCTGGCGGTACCGGCAATATGCTACGCAAATGCCAGGAAACAGTCTGTGGTTGAACGGCTGCGTGTTACGGAATAACCTGATGTCTCACCATTTTCCTTTTTGCTCATATATTGATATCACAAATGCATTGCGCCGGGGCATCTGCCTCTCCTGAGACGGTTCTCCCGGCGCAGGTTGTTGAAAGGATGTTTTTCTATGAGCATAAAAGGACTTGATGTCAGCAAATTTCAGGGAGAAGTAGACTGGGAGCGTGTGAAGGCGGCAGGATATAAATTTGCCATGCTCCGTGCCGGCTATGGATTTAATACTGTTGACGAGCAGTTTCGGAGAAATGCCTCCGAGTGCAACCGGATCGGCCTCCCCATTGGCGCATACTGGTTCTGCTACGCAACCAGCCCCTCGTCCGCAGTACAGGAAGCTGACGGATGTGTAAAGACCATCTCCGATTACAGGCTGGAATATCCGGTCTGCTATGATATTGAACAGGCGACCATAGACTATGCTGCCGGACAGGGCGTCACGATCACCCCTGCCCTCGCCCGGCAGCTCGTTCAGAGTTTCTGCGACCGGATCGAGGCCAAAGGCTATTACGCCATGTTCTACAGCAACAAAAACTTTCTGGAGCAGTATCTGGGAAATGCTCTCTCCAAACGTTACTCTCTCTGGTATGCGCGCTACACGGATACCTTCGACGGGACAGACTGCAGCATGTGGCAGTATACCAGCCAGGGAAGCGTTCCTGGCATCAGCGGAAATGTGGATCTTGACCTAAGCTACGTGGACTTTCCTTCCGTTATCCGCAGCGCAGGCCTCAACCATCTGTCCGGGACTTCGCCTGCACCCTCCCCGTCTCCGTCCCCCTCCGCGGACTATATCACCTATGTGATCCAGCCCGGTGATACATTGAGCGGTATTGCCGCACGGTTCGGCACTACGGTCTCCGAACTAACCAGGATCAACAAGATTTCAGATCCGGACCGCATCTATGCCGGAAATACTATCAAAGTTCCGGAAAAATCCGGCTCTGCAACCCGGACCTATACGATCCGCCCCGGTGATACACTAAGCGGCATTGCCAGTCGATACGGGACTACAGTGGCAGCGATCGCCCGGTTGAACAATATCCCGGATCCGGACCGCATCTATGCCGGAAAGACCATCCGCATCCCGGATTAAGAATATTTCACTCCTGATTCCTGCCTTTTACGGTTTATGATTCATTAAAGATTTTTCTTTTTCTTTTAGATTTTAAACATATTTTAGACACATTTTATGGATATACTATGAAACAGATAGTTGATAAACAACTATCTCCCCCCTCATAAAGTAGAGACATCTTGGGGAAACCCAAGATGTCGCACTTTACTCTCATTCCTTTTTAGATAACTATAACAACTACGAGAAACCGTCCGATGGACGGTTTTTCGCATGTAAAACCACTCTTTTAAACTTTCTTAATCCGCAGTTAAGAAAGTTTCCTTTTCTTTAAGAGTTTCCTCATACTTCCGTCACATTCTTCCTCTATACTATGTATCAGATAGTTGATAAACAACTATCTTCCCCCTCATAAAAGCAAGACATCCAAGTGACAATCCGTGGATGTCGCACTTTACTCTCATTCCTTTTAGATAACCATAAAAACGTGAAGACCCGTCGGCCGAAGGCTGGCGGGTTTTCTCGCTGCATCTTTTCTTTCCCGGTTTCTTAATTCCCTTTTTAGAAATTTTCTTGTTCTTTTATAATTTACTCATATTTTTGTCACATTTCCCGCTTATACTATGTATCAGATAGTTGATAAACAACTATCTCCCCCCTCATAAAGTAATGACACCTTGCCAGGTGTCGCACTTTACTCTCATTCCTTTTAGATAACTATAAAAACGGCAAAAACCCGTTGGCTGAGCCAACGGGTTTTTGTTGTGTATTCCTTCTTACTATATATTCCTTCTTCTTTACATTTCTCAGCACATTTTCATCAGTCTTACGAAAAACTCCACGGTCCGCACCAGCGTCTCTATCGGAACTCTCTCATTGTTTCCATGGATCATCCCGCGCTCTTCTTTGGACAGTTTCATCGCAGAGAATTTATAAACATGATCTGTTATCCTGCAGTAATGCCAGGAATCACTGCAGGCCATCATCAGATAAGGTGATACGATCGCGTCCGTCCATGTATCTTTCACTGCCTGACAGAGCCGCCTGTATTCTTCGCAGTCCGTATCCGATTCCGCAGATGGATTTCTTCCCTCGAAAACAGACACTTCGATATTCGGATTGTGGATCATCTTCTCCAGATACTGCTTTGCAGAATCCACAGTATCTGTTCCCAGCAGACGCAGATTCATTCCCACGGAGGCCTTTGGCGGGATCACGTTAAACGCCTTTCCTCCCTCCATTTTTGTCATCGCACATGTTGTCCGCATCATAGCGTTCAATTCTCCGCCGGAAGCACGGCATACTTTGTCAAACAAAGGCTCCAGGCACCACAGGTTCGCGAACAGGATACGGTATGCAAATCCCGAATGACGCCCCAGAATATCAAGCATTTCCCTGACCGGCTTTGTAAGCTGTCTCGGGAACGGATGGTTTTCCACATCCACCACTGCCTGCGCCAGTTCACCCACTATCGTGTGGACCGGAGGCATGGAAGCATGTCCGCCTCCGCTTTTTGCCGTAAACTCAATGTTCGTCAGTCCTTTTTCCGCGATTCCGATCAGCGCGCATTCTCTTGTAACCCCCGGAAAAACATTTTCCACGACTGCGCCGCCTTCATCCACCACAAGAGCCGGTCGGATTCCCCTCTCTTCAAAAAGATCAACGATCGCAGGACAGGACGGTCCGTTTATCTCTTCCTGCCCGGAAAACGCAAAGTAGATGTCGTGTTCCGGGACAAAACCTTCCGCGATCAGTTTTTCCGCAGCTTCCATGATCCCGCAGAATGTTCCTTTCGTGTCGAGAGTTCCTCTTCCCCAGATCATACCGTCCTCCACGATTCCTTCAAATGCCGGCTTATCCCACTGAGTTTCCTCCACAGGGACCACATCGTAATGAGCCATCAGAACCACCGGCTCTTCTGAAGTTTTCCCTTTCCAGTGATACAGCATCCCGTTCACACCCACAAACTCTCTCGGACACTTTCCGTGCACGAGGGGATACAGCTCCGGAAGCAGATCCTGGAATTTTTTTAATTCCGCCTTATCGATCAGACTGTCATCATTATACGATACCGTCTTGCATCGAATCATCTCTGCCAGATCACTGACAATTCTGTCTTCATTCAGATGAACTTTCTCCTCCGAAGGCTTCAGTTCCTCCCCAGGAGTGAACATTGCAGCCCGGATCAGCAGAATTGCAAGAAAAATTATTATAATTGCTAATATAACCAGAACAATAATCAAAATTTTACGACTCCTTTCTCACAAAGTACCGTGTACTTTGTCGCAGGTACACGGCACCATCCGCACAAAATTTTCAGACAATTCACAGCATTCCTTTTTTATACAGCACTCTCGCCGCCGCGATCGCGATAATCGCCCCCACGGGTACGAGTACGCCTACGGATCCGGACAGAGACGGCACCAGCAGGAACAGCACCACCATAAACACCAGGGGCGCGATGGAGATCTTCCAGTTCTTGCTCACATAGACCACCGCCAGACCTCCGAAAAGGGACGGCAGGATGTTATCAAATGCCGGCCTGAGTACCGGGGAGTTCAGGATCGGTGTGAGCGGAACGAGAAGCGCCACGCCGATCGCGATGACTGCTGTAGTCACGATGGATGAAGTTGCCACTGCGATAGTGGAGATCACCTCTCCCTCCTCTGTCCCTGGTTTCACATGCGCATTTTCCATTGCCGTGAGCGCTGCCGGAACCTTCAGGTTTGTCAGGTTTCCTGTCACGAATGCGAGATAGGATCCCGCGGTCCCCAGCATGGGAACAAATGTGATGACCTCAATAAATCCCACGGTCCAGAAGATGGGTGCTACGCCGAGAAGCCCTTTCGCCACCGCCTCAAGTTCCGGCCAGGCGTCGTAATAAATACAAGCAGCCGCCGGAAAGGAGAAGATCATCCCCAGAGCCAGAAGGATCCAGATCCTCCCGTAGAAATGTGTCATATCCTCATAATTTCTTCCTGTATTTTTCATCTTCCTACCCTCCGATCACCGGCGTGATCACTGCCGCAAACACCATCGCGCTCAGCATGCTCACCGGGAGTGCATAGTTTTCAAGCCATTTCATATTGCATTTCTTCACAAGAATTCCGCAGATTCCCATGACAAACGCGGAAAACAGGAGAACAAAGATCGGGATCCAGCCTGCCAGCCCTTCCCTGATATCGGCAAAAACCATTCCCAGAAACGCAGAGATCATCCCGAGGAACAGGGCAGTCATAACGATATCGCCCCATTTGCTGTCCTTGTTCTTGATCTTTATCAGACCACCCTGGATCTTCCGGATAAAAAGCGGAACCCAGATCAGCCCCGGAAAGATCCCCAGCGTCATTACCCAGGCGATCGCCGTATAGACCTTCGGATCCGTGATCGTCTCAGAAAGAGCTGTGATCCCCAGCGCATTTGCCGTTGTTGTTGCCGCCGGAAGTTCATATGTGATAGCGCCGATCACGCTCAGTCTCAGCCAGGGAAGCGGAAGTCCCAGAAACTGTGACAATGTGATCACGCCCAGCAGGATCGATACTGCCGGTGCGAACGTGAACACTGCCGTAGAGACCATGATCTTTCTGATCTGCCCCATGTCCATTCCCAGCGCCTTTCCCCTGCGGTATGCCCGCACGAGAAAAAACACGGACTGTGCAATGACAAAAATAATCACAAGTCCTGCCATGATAAATAGAAACGTACTGTTTGGATTAAACATAATTCCTCCTTCTCTCTTATCCTTCAATCATTCAACCTTTAGAATTGTATCATCTGACCGCTGTATCCACAAGCCCCCTTCAAATCACCGGAATTGTCAGACTGCATATTCCAAGATTCTAAGCGGTCGCTTTAGCTACAAATTTCCACTTCGCGCGAGTGCGCATCCCGCGGAGCGTTTTGTTTAATAAGGAACGAAGTTCCTGTTAAACAGAAAAGCAGCTGTGCACCACCTCGATCTGGTGCACAGCTGCATCTTTTTTATCCATTATCCATATTTTCTGACAGGTCTTATTTGAACTTTCCGGTCACAGCCGCTCCTTCATCCATTCGTACAGATCCTGGTAGACCTGCTGCCGGTCTGTTTCGTTCAGGATTTCATGCCTGTCTCCGGCATAGAGCCTCAGAGAAATGTCCTGGATCCCAGCAGCTTTATACTGCTCATAGATCTTTCTTACTCCCTTTCCGAAATCCCCTACCGGATCATCCGCGCCGGCGGCAAAAAGGATCGGGAGTCCCTTCGGGATCATATAGATACTCTCTTTTTTCTCAGAAGCGAGCATTCCGGTAAACATACTGTAATAGGCATTTACCGTGAACATGAAAGAACAGAGGGGATCCGTCACATACGCTTCAAGCCGCTCCTGATCGCTGGTCACCCAATCCGCTCCGGTCTTCGCCGGTTTGAATTTCCTGTTGTATGCCCCCAGCGCCATATTTTCTATAAGCCTGCTCCGGAAATGCCAGCCCCGCATAAGAGCCAGCAGACGGCAGATCCTTTTCCCCCACTGAAGAGTAAACCTGGAGTGATCCGCTACGACTCCCATCAGGATAGCTCCGCTCAGCCCGTTTCCATACATCTGGATATACTGACGGAGCAGGCTTGATCCCATGCTGTGCCCAAGCATAAAATACGGTACGTCCGGATATTTCTTCATTGTACGCTGCCTCAGCGTATGCATATCACCGAGCACACATGCATTTCCGTACTTTTCATTAAAGAATCCGTACTCCGCCTTGCTCTGAACCGACTTTCCATGTCCGAGATGGTCATTTCCCACGACATACCAGCCCCTGCCGCACAGATACTGTGCAAATTCGTCATATCTCTCGATATACTCTATCATTCCATGACAAAGCTGCAGAACGGCGCATACTTCTCCTTCCGGTTTCCATTCGATCGTATGGATCTCCGTGTTTCCGTCCTTTGATGGGAAATAAAACTCGTCTCTCATGTTTCTTCACTACCTGTCTTCCATTTTTACATATTCACGGTATGGCGCGAGCGGTTTGTATGCCGGGCGGATGATCTTGTCCACGTTCTGGAGTTCCTCCATCCTATGTGCGCTCCAGCCGACGATACGGGCTGCCGCAAAAATAGGTGTATACAGAGACGCCGGGATGTCCAGCATGCTGTATACAAGACCGCTGTAGAAGTCCACATTTGCGTTGACGCCTTTGTACATGCGCCTTTTCTCTCCGATGATCTCCGGCGCCATATGCTCTACCTTCTCATAGAGAGCATACTCTGCGTCGTGACCTTTCTCATGCGCGAGCTGTTTAACAAATGCCTTGAAGATATCCGCACGCGGGTCGGAAATCGAATAGACCGCATGTCCCATTCCATAGATAAGGCCCTTCTTGTCAAATGCTTTCTTATCCAGAAGCGCTTCCAGATAAGCTCTGATCTGATCATCGTCGCTCCAGTCGGTCAGATTCTTCTTCATATCCTCAAACATCTGGGTCACCTTGATGTTCGCACCGCCGTGCTTCGGTCCCTTCAGGGAAGCCATCGCCGCAGCGATCGTGGAATATGTATCCGTGCCTGACGATGTAACCACATGTGTCGTAAATGTAGAGTTGTTACCGCCGCCGTGATCCATGTGGAGCACGAGCGCCATATCAAGGATCTTCGCCTCGAGCGCCGTATACTGACGGTCCTCACGAAGCATCATCAGGATATTCTCCGCTGTGGAGAGTTCCGGCTTCGGAGCATAGATATAAAGATCCTCTCCTCTGCGGTAATTATATGCATGATATCCATAAACCATCAGCATCGGGAACTGGCTGATCAGATTCAGGCACTGGCGCAGCACATTCGGGATGCTCGTATCATCCGCCTTATCATCGTAGGAATAAAGCTGCAGGATACTTCTCGTGATGCTGTTCATCATATCACGGCTGGGCGCTTTCATGATGACATCACGGGTAAAGTTCGGCGGAAGCATACGCCTCTCAGCGATCATTTCACGAAAATCTTTCAGTTCTTTTTCTGTGGGAAGCTCACCGAAGAGCAGCAGATATGATGTTTCTTCAAATCCGGGGCGTCCGGCATCAAGAAAACCTTTTACCAGATCTTTGATGTTATATCCGCGATAATACAGATTACCTTCGCAGGGGACGCTGACACCGTCTACTATCTTTGATGCGCAGACATCTGATACATTGGTCAGACCGGCGAGAACGCCCTTTCCGTTCAGATCACGCAGTCCGCGCTTAACCTCATACTTTGTATAAAGTTCTTTGTCAATCGCATTGTTGGTTTCACATTTGAGAGCCAGTTCTTCAATTTCCGGAGTAATATCGAAAAAAATGCTGTCAATATCTTTTGCCATTTACGTCTCCTCCTTCTCTCTTATACTATTTTTTATCCGTATGACCTTTTTATTATACTAAATTTATGCAATTTATACAATTAACTGAGTATTAAAAATTTATGAACGCTGCGTCTATCATCTCTGAATATTCCGACTTTATCGCTATTTTTCTCTCATTTCAGATAATTCGTCTGATAACTTTGCAAACTCTTCCAATGTCAGTGCCTCTCCGCGCACAGAAGCGCCTTTCCCGAGAGCTCCGATCGCGCTCTCGATCTCCTCCTTCGTAAAATCCAGCTCCGCCGAATTTTTCAGCCCGTTCGCAAGGGTCTTCCGTCTCTGATTGAATGAAGCCCGGATAATACGGAACATCATTTTTTCATCCCGCACCTTTACCGGCGGCTCTTCATATCTTTCCAGCCGGATGACCGCCGAACCAACTTTCGGCCGCGGCATAAAACAGTTTGGCGGCACATTTGCCACGATATAAGGCTCCGCATAATACTGGACCGCCAGAGAAAGCGCACCGTAATCCTTGGAGCCCGGTCCGGTCTGCATCCGGTCCGCGACCTCCTTCTGGACCATGACCGTAATGCTCTTCAACGGGACATGTTTCTCAAAAAGTCCCATAATGATCGGTGTCGTAATATAATACGGCAGATTCGCCACCACTTTGATCGGTCTTCCGCCGTTCTCTTCCTCCGCCAGCTTTGCAATATCCACTTTCAGGATATCATTGTTGATAATGGTCACATTGTCATATCCGTCCAGCGTATCCTCCAGAATCGGGATCAGTGCCCGGTCAATCTCCACCGCAGCCACTTTCCCGGCAGCGCAGGCAAGATACTGCGTCATCGTCCCGATCCCCGGTCCGATCTCCAGCACAAAATCATCCTTTGTGATCTCTGCCGCCCGGATGATCTTGTCCAGCACATGAGTATCAATCAGAAAGTTCTGCCCGAACTTCTTCTGGAAAACAAAATTATACTTCTGGAGTACCGCGATCGTGTTCTGCGGATTGCCCAGTGTCGGCTCTTTCATACTTTACCTCCTTAAAGGGTGCCGTGTACTTTGTCACAGGTACACGGTACCTTTTATATAAATTTTTCAGAACATTCAGAGAGCATACAGTTCTCTGGCATTCTTCTCCGTCTGCTGTATGACTTCTTCTGAAGTTATTCCTTTTAAGCCTGCAATTTCCTCTGCCACATAGGGAAGGTTCAAAGAGGAGTTTCTCTTGCCCCGGAAAGGCACCGGCGCCAGATATGGGCAGTCTGTCTCGAGCAGGATCCGCTCCAGCGGGATTTCCTCCACGACTGCTTTCAGTTTCTTTGCGTTCTTAAACGTGACTACGCCGCCCACACCGATATAGTATCCCATCTTCACATATTCCCTCGCCATCTCAACCGAATAGGAATAGCAGTGAATCACAGCTTTCATGCCTGCCGCATGCTCTTTCATGATGTCCATGGTATCTGCCGCCGCCTCGCGGCTGTGTATGATGACCGGCATATTTTTTCCCCGCGCCAGGTCAAGCTGACGGACAAACCACTTTTTCTGGATATCGTGGTTCTCTTTATCCCAGTAGTAATCCAGCCCGATCTCACCGACCGCCACGATCTTCTTCCGGTCCAGAAGCGCTGACATCCTTTTCATTTCATCCTCATTCAGTGTTCCCACCTCGTCCGGATGAATCCCTATAGCCCCGTAAACGAAGGGATACTTCTCCGTCAGCTCCAGGATCCTGTCCCAGGACTCCAGCGTGGATCCTGCATCCACGATCGTTCCGATTCCTCCCGTTTCCATGGAATTTAAGAGTTCGTCCCGGTCCGTGTCAAACTGTTCGTCATCGTAATGGGCATGTGTGTCGAATATCATAACAATTCTTTCCTTTCATAACAAATTCCTGTTCGGCTCATACCGGACAGGAATTTTCTCTCTGTTGTCCTTACGGATCACACTTTAAACCGATACCCCACGCCCCAGATTGTCTCAATATACTGCGGATGTGACGTATCATACTCGATCTTTTCCCTGATCTTCTTGATATGAACTGTCACCGTAGCAATATCCCCGACAGACTCCATATCCCAGATTTCACGGAAGAGCTGCTCCTTTGTATAGACATGATTGGGATGCCCCGCAAGGAAGGTGAGCAGATCGAACTCTTTGGTCGTAAAGGATTTCTCCTCGCCGTTGACCCAGACACGTCTCGCTGTTGTATCAATCTTCAGGCCGCGGATCTCGATGACCTTGTTCTCCTCCACATTGCTCCCGATCAGCCGCTCGTATCTCGCCAGGTGGGCTTTCACACGGGCGACAAGCTCGCTGGGACTGAAGGGTTTCGTCATATAGTCGTCCGCTCCCAGACCCAGCCCCCGGATCTTATCGATATCATCCTTCTTCGCTGACACCATGATGATCGGTGTGTTCTTCTTGCTCCGGATCTGACGGCAGATTTCAAAACCGTCCACCCCTGGCAGCATCAGGTCCAGGATGATCAGGTCAAAATCATCTTCCAGGCCTCTCTCCAGACCGGTCTGTCCGTCGTTTGCAACTTCCACTTCAAAATCACTCAGTTCAAGATAATCTTTCTCAAGATCGGCAATACTTTCTTCGTCTTCCACGATCAAAATGCGTTTACTCATCAATGGGTACCTCCTGATATTTTCTTATTACAAAGAACATTGTCGTACCAGCGCCCTCTTCACTGGTTGCCCAGATATTTCCACCATGCTCCTCCACGATCTTCTTCACGATGGAAAGCCCGATACCGCTTCCGCCCTTGGAAGAATTCCTTGAGGCATCTGTCCGGTAGAACCGGTCGAAAATGTACGGAAGTTCCTTTGCCGCGATTCCTTTTCCGTTATCTCCCAGTTCAATCTGGATAAAGTCTCCCACGTCCTTCAGATCCATCGTGATCCTGCCCTCCGGCTTATCCATATATTTTAAGGAATTGGACACGATATTATTGATGACTCTTCTCATCTGCTCCGGATCAACGATAACCTTACAGTCCTCATCCATGAGATTGCGGTAGGTAAACTCAACGCCCTTTGCATCCAGTTCCATCTTCAGATCCTCCGCGCAGTCCTCAAAATACCCTTTCGCCGAAATCGTCGCAAAATTGTACGGTATCCTGTTCGTATCGATCTTGGAATACAGCGTCAGTTCATTGATGAGAAGATCCATCTCATTGGTTTTATTATAAATGGTCTTGATATATCTGTCCATCTTTTCCGGCGTATCCGCCACGCCGTCCATGATTCCCTCCACGTATCCTTTGATCGTGGTGATCGGCGTCTTCAAATCATGGGAAATGTTGCTGATCAGCTCTTTATTCTCTCGGTCAAATGCCACCTTCTCCTCAGCATTTGCCTTCAGTCTCAGACGCATCTCCTCAAAGTCCCGGCAGAGCTGTCCGATCTCATCATTTGTCTCGCTCTTGATCTCAAAGTCAAGGTTGCCTTCCTTGATATTCCGCGCCGCTCTCTGGAGCTTTGCCAGCGGCACCGAGATCGTTCGATAGATCCAGTAGACAAGAAGACCCGTGATAAGGATCATCACCAGCAGATAAAGCTGCTGTACCTCGCTCGTCTCCTTAAATGCAAACGTATGCATCGCAAGGGTCGTAAAAAATATAGTCAGGATCACGACAGCAAGAAACACGATCACCAGTTTCGTCCTAAGCTTCATTTGCGGCTCCTTTCCAGGCAATTGTCTGAATAATCAGATAACTCACCTCAAAAGGTGCCGTGTACTTTTGAAAAAGTACCTGGCACCTTCTTAATAATATTTTCTGAATATTTTACAAATATTTTTTCAATTCGTCAACCTTATCGAGTTTTTCCCACGGAAGATCCAGATCATTTCTTCCGAAATGCCCATATGCCGCGGTCTGTTTGTAGATTGGTCGCCTGAGGTCAAGCATTTTGATGATACCCGCCGGACGGAAGTCGAAGTTCTCCCGGAGGATCTCTACCAGTTTCGCATCTGATACTTTTCCTGTTCCGAATGTCTCCACAGCAATAGATGTAGGCTGTGCAACGCCGATCGCATAGGAGAGCTGGATCTCGCATTTCTTCGCCAGTCCTGCAGCAACGATGTTCTTCGCTGCGTAACGTGCCGCATATGCCGCGGAACGGTCAACCTTCGTGCAGTCTTTTCCGGAAAACGCTCCGCCGCCGTGGCGAGCCACTCCGCCGTAGCTGTCCACGATGATCTTGCGCCCTGTCAGTCCGCTGTCCCCGTGAGGTCCGCCGATCACGAAACGTCCTGTCGGGTTCACAAAGAACTTCGTCTCCTCGTCAGCCATATCCGCCGGAATGATCTCATCAAACACATATTTCTTAATGTCTTTGTGGATCTGCTCCTGGGACACATCCGGATCATGCTGCGTGGAGAGCACGACCGCCTCCAGACGCTTCGGAGTTCCATCCTCATTGTACTCCACCGTAACCTGTGTCTTTCCGTCCGGACGGAGATAAGGAAGCGTTCCGTCCTTTCTCACCTTGGCGAGCTGGCGCGCCAGCTTATGTGCCATTGCAATCGGGTAAGGCATATACTCCTCTGTCTCATCGGATGCGTATCCAAACATCATTCCCTGATCTCCGGCACCTAAAACAGAAGATGTTTTTTCTGATCCGCTGGTAGTATCCCTCTCCTCAAGTGCCTGATCTACACCCATTGCAATATCCGGAGATTGTTCATCAATTGCGGTGATCACACTGCAGGTATTTGCGTCAAATCCATAATCTGCATTTGTATATCCAATGTCCCGGATTGTATCTCT
>DWVT01000215.1 GCA_019120075.1 Candidatus Mediterraneibacter excrementigallinarum | reverse complement strand
CCTTCACTCCAGCACAAAGATCCTGGAGTCAAAATCCCGCCCCGGATGCATGCCAGGCAGCGCGTCTCCGGCGCTGGTATCCGTTGTGACCAGCCCCGCGTTCATCAGCTCATCGCCGTAAAAAGCGCCCACATTCTTTCCACCGGCTTCTCCCTCTTCTCTCACCGTATACTTCCGGTCCGGATCCAGACCCGCCAGCTTCAGTCTCATGTAAGGCATATTTGCCCCGTTAAGGACCTTATACCAGCCAACGACAGCTTTGCTCCGGTCTTCACTGACTGCTATCCACGCTGTGATATTTCCCTCAAAAGGACTCTTCAGGCGATAGAATGTACCGAACTGGAGCAGTTCCCGGTACTTCTTCATGAACTCCACCTGATGCTTCACTTCTTCCTGCTCCTCCTCTGTGAGACGGTTCAGGTCCAGTTCATAGCCGAAAGTTCCGAAACATGCCACATTCGCTCTTGTGGAGAGCGGGGTGTTCCTCATGACCTGATGGTTCGGGGACGCGGATACATGAGCGCCAATGCTGCTGATAGGATAACAGTAGGAAGTCCCGTACTGGATTTTCAAACGTTCAATGGCATCGGAATCATCGCTCGCCCATCCCTGAGGAGCGTAGTACAGAAGCCCCGGATCAAACCGCGCTCCGCCGCTTGCGCATGACTCGAACAGAACCTCCGGGAATGCAGAAGTCAGTCTCTCATACAGATCATACACTCCCAGGATATAACGGTGGAACACCTCTCCCTGGCGGTCTGCCGGGAGCGCTGCGGACCAGCACTCCGTAATACTGCGGTTCATATCCCATTTCACATAAGAGACCTTTGCATTTCCCAGAATATCCGCCATGCTGTCATAAATGTAATCCACAACCTCTCTCCTTGAGAAATCCAGCACATGCTGATACCTTCCCTGAGACTGCTTTCTCCCCGGAACCGCAAGGATCCAGTCCGAATGTGCCCGGTACAGATCTGAGTTCTTGTTCACCATCTCCGGCTCGAACCAGAGTCCGAACTTCATCCCCATATCCTCTATCTTCTGCGCCAGTCCGGCGATCCCTTCGGGAAGCAGATCCGTGTTTGCCTTCCAGTCACCCAGACCGGCCGTATCATCTCTTCTGGCTCCGAACCAGCCGTCGTCCAGAACGAACAGCTCGATTCCGCTCTCCTTTGCCTTCCGAGCGATCCGGAGCAGTTTTTCCTCATTGAAATCCATATAGGTCGCTTCCCAGTTGTTGATCAGGATCGGTCTTACTCTGTCTCGCCAGTACCCTCTTGCAAGACGTTTCTGATAAAGGTGATGGAATGTCTGACTCATGTCATTGAGTCCCCGGTCTGTATAGACCATGACTGCCTCCGGTGTCTGGAACGATTCCCCGGGGACCAGCTTCCAGTCAAAACTCTCCGGATGAATTCCCAGGACCACTCTCGTCGTATCGTGGGTATCCACCTCGGCCTGAGCAAGAAAGTTTCCGCTGTACACCAGGCTGAAGCCAATCGCCTCTCCCTGAAATTCATCCGTGGTTGGGCGTTTCAGTATAACAAACGGATTATGTTCATGAGAAGAATGTCCCCTCGTGCTTCCCACTGCCTGAATTCCCTGTTCCAGTCTTCTTGTCTTCACATGGCGTTCTCTTGCCCAGGCGCCGGAAAACTGGATCCAGTCATAATCACAGTCCGGAAGATCCAGACAAAGGCTCATGGCCTTTAGCAGGTGAACCGCGCTTTCTCCTTCGTTTACAAATCTCGCGCTTCTGGCGATCACGCCGCCCTCTGCAAAAATAGTATAGAGAAGATCCAGCCGGACTCCTGTCACTTCATCCTTCAGAATAAGAGTCAGCGTCTCCGCCTCGTCCTCATTCTCCGTATAAGTAGCCGGCAGCCCTTCCAGTTTTGGTTTTCCCGCAGTCACCGTATAGCTCTGATAACAGAAATCCGAGATCCTGCTGCCGTTTTCCTGAAGGATCTCCACTGCCGGGAACCGGTAATCAGAAGATCCGTAAACGCCGTATTCCTGCTTCACATGCTCAAGGGATAATGTTCTCTTTCCCTCAAAAACATAAGAAGCCATGGAACGGGGGACCATCTCCAGAAAATAGGAATAGTCCTCTTTCTCATGGATCCGCTTTCCAAAATAGTACTGTCCCATATTCCCGTTTGGCAGTACCGCCATAATATAACTGATCTTTGAGTTAAACAGATGGAATGTCCTGGTTTTTTCATTGAATACGGTGCTCATGCCTGCTCCTCCTTCATTTTCTGTATGCTTCTGCAGTTTACATCTGTACAGCTGCCTGTGCACGATGTGAACTGTGATTTCTTGCTGTATAGCTATTATAAAAAAGTACGTCAGAAAAAACAGGCGCTAATGTTACACCAGACAGTCAAAATGTTAAAAGAAGGACCGCAGATTTCTCTACAGTCCTTCCAGTTTTACTTCATTCTTCTTCAGATTTTCTCTCTGCTCCTGCTGCTCTTTCTTCCGGTACCTGGATGGTGTGATCCCGTTTTTCGCTTTAAAGGCTTTGGAGAAAACCAGCGGATCGCTGTATCCGCAGGAGAGAGCAACACTCTCTATGGAAATGTCAGTTATTACCAGAAGTTCCGCTGCCTGAGTAAGCCGATAGTTGGTCAGATATTCCTGAGGCGACATTCCCAGTTCTTTCTGGAACAGCGTATACAGATAACTTCTGTTAATACAGACATAGTCTGCAATATCTGTGATATGGATGGGATTACAGTAATTGTTCTGAATAAACTCCACTGCTTTTCTCACGTACAGGCTTCCTGTGTTTGCCTCTACCGCAGCCAGGATATCCATATCTTCTGACAGGGTTCCGAAAAAAGAATACAGCAGCCCCTCCAGCACAAATTGATCCGACGTCGTATAGGTGTTATGGCGAAGCATGTTGAGTACGATCTGTTTCAGCCTTTCTCCATGGCTGCTCCGGTAGACCAGAGTGTTCTCTCCCAGTCCCATTCCTCTCAGATATTCCTCCGCGCGTTTTCCGTCAAATCCCACCCACAGGTAACTCCATGGCTCATTCTCATCTGCCTGATAAAATGTCTGCACTCTGGGCTGGATCAGAAATCCCTGTCCTGCCTCCAGTTCATATTTTACCCCGTCAACTGTGTAGCTTCCTCTACCCTCCACAATATAGTGGATGATATAGTTGGGCCGGACAGCCGGGCCGAAGTTGTGTCCCGGACTGCATTTGGCATATCCGCAGAAGCACAGATACAGATCAGAAAACTGCCGCTCCTTTATCTGTAATACATATGATTCTTCCATATTTCCTCAGCCTGGCCATCATGATTTCGGCGGCATGAACTTCATGATGAGTTCAGCCACATTGGAAACCGGCATGGTCTGGAGCCACACTCGTCCCGGGCCTGTCACCACGGTGTTAAAGAGTCCCTCACCGCCGAATACCATGTTCTTGATTCCCGGAACGCTCTTGATCTCCATACTGCATGAGCTCTCCATTGCGGCAAGATATCCCGTATCCACAACGATCTGCTGCCCCGGCTGAAGCTCATATTCCACCACATGTCCGTCAAACTCCAGAAAGGCCATTCCCTGCCCGGACAGCCGCTGCATGATAAATCCTTCTCCTCCGAAGAACCCGGCTCCCAGCTTTTTCTGGAAGAACACTGACAGTTCCACTCCCGATTCCGCTGCAAGGAATCCGGACTTCTGTACGATGAGCTCATTTCCCGGACTGATCTGCCTTGCCACGATCTGCCCCGGAAAACTGGATGCGAACGCGATCAGTCCGTTTCCGCCTTCCGCAGTATAACGGTTCTGGAACAGTGCCTCACCTGCGAACATCCTTCCCAGTGCCTTGCCGATCCCTCCGTTTGACGTCGTCTCCATCTTCATATTCGGCGACATCCAGCTCATGGATCCCCTCTCTGTGATCATCTGCTCGCCTCCGTCCAGGTAACAGATCACTACCGGCAGTGTATCGCCCTTGATCTCATATCTCATTTCTTCGTCCTCCTTCTTTTTCCCATCGGGAAATATTCCGGCTTTTTTCGTCTCGTGTTTCTTCAGGTCACACGCCGTCCCAAAAGAAAGCCCTGCATATGACCATAGTACCATATGCAGGACTTAATTTCATCATTTTCAGGTAAAATCTTATTCCGTCTCCTGTGGTTCCTCAGGCATCTCCATCTTTGGGAGCGTAATATCCGCCTTGAACAGATCCGCCTCTGTAGAAATCTTAAGCATACCATGCTGGAGCTCCACAAAACTCTTGGCGATCGCAAGTCCCAGACCGGATCCCTCTGTATTTCTGGAGGAATCTCCCCGCACGAAACGGTCCGTGATCTCATCCACATTAAAATCCAGCTCCGCCGCGGAAACATTTTTCATGGAGATATGCACACCCTTCTCTCCATCTGTCATCTCAATATAGACTCTTGTATGCGGCATGGCATACTTTGTGATATTGACGATCAAATTCTCAAAGATCCGATATGTCTTCTGACTGTCCAGCCACATGACGATCTTGTGCTCCGGCAGTTTCCAGCGGAACTCCAGATCCGCTTCCCTGATCCTGCTGTCATTCTCAAGCCCGACCTGCTTGAGCAGATCCACGATATCCACTTTCATGTAATTCATCTTCACGCTTTTGCTGGCAGCCTTGCTGATCTCGAACAGATCCTCGATCAGCACCTTCAGTCTCAGTGACTTCTTCTCCAGTACTTCAATATATTCTTTGCGTTTCTCCTCATCGGTCTCATTTTTCAGAAGATCTGTGTACGTAATGATCGCCGTCAGCGGCGTCCTCAGATCATGGGAGACATTGGTCACCAGCTCGGTCTTCATACGCTCGTTCTTGACCTCTTCCTCCACCGCTTTCTTAAATCCCTTCTGGATCTTCTTCAGTTCTTCCCGGATCGGATTGAACAGCCCCATATCTCCTTCGATCGGAACGTCCAGATGTCCTTCTGCCAGTTCATTTGTCGACTGCAGGAGTAGTCCGTATTTGTCCTGCAGATCCTTTGTAAATCTTCGCAGGAACAAAAACAGAAGGATGGAGTAGACAATCAGCGCCAGCATCCCGTAGAACCAGAACAGGCAGACAATGGCGAGGATGATAAAATTGACCGCCACGATCTTCAGGATCATCCGGTTCGTCCGGTCCTGGAAATCCAGATGCAGGAGCGCGTCATACTGATCCGCAAAGAATTTTTTCCCTTTCCTGAACATACCGGCCGTGCCTTCTCTGATCTTCTTTCCGCCCCCTTCTCCGTAGCGGATCCAGCGGAACAGCCTGCGGGTCAGCGTTCTCTCGCGCCAGTAGGCGCCTTTCATGCGTATGATCGCCCGCAGGGACGTGAACGCCCAGAAGAAAATGCCAAACACACACATCCACATCAGAACATTCATCAGCATCCCCGGTCCGGAACTCAGACGACTTCCCTCCACCGTACTGTAAACCACAGATCCCGTCATCCAGAAAACATCTGCTGCCATCAGGAAGAACAGGACAAGCACCGGAATCTCAAAGGGTACCCGGAACACTTTCATCTCGCTGATATCCAGCCGTTTTATACAGGGGAGCAGAAGCGCCGCCGCGATCACCACAAGGATCAGGATCTCAAACATATCCCGGAACGAAGACAGCGTATACAGTGTATACAGCCCTGTTTCCTGAGGATATACTGTCTCTGTATAGGACGCCAGGCTGTCGGAGGTCATCCCGTAGACCACCTTAACCCCGGCCGGCTCTGTGATCTCAGTCACATATCCCCCATAGATCGCATTCTCTGCATCATTCAGATAAGAGGACTCAAGATCGTATTCCTCCTGTGCTGTCAGGCTTTTACCGGATACCTGGACAGCCGAAAGCTCACCCTCGTCCGAGAAATCATATTCTGCCCAGAACGCATAATACTGCTGTGCTCTCTGCAGACGGGTAGATTCCAGCTCTGTCGTCTCATCCAGGAGCGATTTTCCTTCACTGTCAAACACTCCATACTCCATAAACTTCCTTGTAAGGTCAAAGTCTCTCTGACCGTATTCATTAAGGAAATCTGACAGTTCCGTCTCTTGTGAATACTCATTGTACAGGATGTAGCTTCCCTCGATCAGCTCATCTCCCATTGACAGGAGCGCTTCCTGCTGCCGGCTGCTCTGGTCTGTTTCACTCTCAAGCTGCTGTCTGATCAGACCGTACTGGTTCATCATAAGCAGCGAGCATATAAATAAAAAAAATACAACTATGATCACACCAAGTTTATGGCTGTTTTTCGATTTTGTATCCAACACCCCACACCACCTTTAAATATTTTGGATTCTTCGGATCCAGTTCAATCTTCTCTCGAATGTTCCTTACATGCACCATGATCGTATCTGTATTGATGGCCTTCTCCTGCCATACTCTCTCGTAAATCTCCTCAGAAGAAAACACTCTTCCCGGATTCTTTGCGAGAAGCAGGATGATCTTGTACTCGATGGGCGTCAGTTTCACAGGAACACCATCCACCGACACTTCCACTGTATCCTCATTGATCTCCAGTCCCCCGATCACATGGACATTTTCCTTCGGCGTCAGCTTTTCCAGAAACTTCCGGTACCGCCGGAGCTGTGAGTTCACCCGTGCCATCAGCTCCATCGGTGTAAACGGCTTCGTCACATAGTCATCGGCGCCGATATTCAGACCTGTGATCTTGTCAACCTCCTCCGATTTTGCCGACAGCATGATCACCGGGAAGTCATATTTCTCCCGCAGCTTCATGGTCATCCGTATCCCGTCCATCCTCGGCATCATAATATCCACGATTGCCAGATGGATCTCTTCCTTCTCTATGATCTCAAGTCCCTCGATTCCATCCGCCGCCTGGAACACCCTGTATCCCTGACTCTGCAGATAGATCTGGACTCCTTCCCTGATCTCCTTGTCATCTTCCACAACCAGAATGTTGCTCGTCTCCATCGTCTCTCTCCTTTTATGATTGTTTATTTTTTAACAGGTGCCGTGTACTTTTTCACAGGTACACGGTACCTGTTGCATAATATTGTCAGAATATTCCATCTATTCCCCAGACACTACTGATTCTAATCCATCTCCCTCTCTCTGGCAAGTCTGCATTTCAGCCATATTTTTATGTAAACATATCAATGGCCTTCTCGCCGAAAAAGTATCCGGCGCCCACAAATGTCAGGTTCCAGAGGAATACACCGCAAACTGAACTTATCGTATATTTGGCAAAATTCATCTTTATCATCCCTGCGGGGACGGAGATGAGCGTCCTCGCTACCGGAAGCAGTTTGCTGATAAAAACGCCAATGCATCCTTTCTCCCTGAGATACGCAATCTTCTTTTCTGCCGCTTCCTTCTGTCTGGGAAACTTCCTGAAATAAAATCCCAGAAGTCTGGCACCCCCGATCCGCCCCAGCAGATACAGAAGCCAGCTTCCCGCAAGCCCTGCCAGCACACTGAGTATCATCACTGCCGGGAAACTGATCTCTCCTTTTGCCGCCCAGATCCCTGCCAGCGGCATGATCACTCCGGCGGGAAATCCCGGAAGGTTCAGGTATTCCAGAAAGACGATCAGAAAGATAAAAAATGCACCGTACTGTATGAAATATTCTGTCAGCATCTGGATATTCATTGATACAGCCTCCTTTAACTGTTTACAGGATATCCTGTAAATCTAAAGGAGGCTGATATAAGATTCCTAAGAAATTCTAAAGATTTTTTGAAACGCTTTTCATAAATCAGGCTTCTGTCTCGTTATAGCCTTTTCTTCTTCCAGCATAGACGGAACTTCTGCCAGACTGTCTGCCCTGTGCCACACAAGCCCGAGGATCTCCTCCGGCGGCTCCACAAGATCCGGAACTACGATAACCCTCATTCCGGCTGTATGCGCCGAGATCACTCCCGACGGCGCATCCTCCAGCGCCACAGCTTCCGACGGCTCCACACCGATCTGACGGCATGCCCTAAGATATATCTCCGGTGACGGCTTTCCTTCCTTTACCACATCGCCGAATATCATTCCGTCAAAATAAGAGAAGAGACCGGCACTTTTCAGCGACTGTTCCGCATGGATCTTCCGCGAAGATGTGGCAAGACCGATCCGGTACCCCTTTCCTTTTGCATACTCCAGGAGTTCCCTTGCTCCGTCCTTCACGTCCACGCCTTCGTCTTCTGCGATCTCATGATACTTTTTCCGCGTCACGTCCGCAAACCAGTCCATAGGGAAATCTTCTCTTACATTCTCTCTGAAATAGCGGGTCCTCCTCTTCAGATTAAATCCCACTGTATTGTAGATATGATCCCCAAAATTCTCATATCCCAGCAGACTCCCCGCATAATCCCAGGTCCGCTTTACCAGTTTTTCCGAATCAAGAAGAAGTCCGTCCATGTCAAAGACCAGCCCCCTTACAAGGGCTGGTCCGCACTCAGATATTTTCTGAACTTTCTTATTTACATTCATTTTTTTCTCCTGAATTCTCTGCTTCAGAACCTCCGACATCTTCGCCCTGGGGACGGAAATCGATTCTCCCCGTCTCAGCGTCCATCCCGTCGACAATGGCAAGAGACTCCAGCTGATATCCAAGATTCCTTATGATCCGCCCGCCGGACTGAAAACCTTTTTCGATGGCGATCCCGATCCCCTCAACCGTCGCGCCTGCGGACTGTACGATCTGGATCAGTCCCTGAAGCGCACAGCCGTTAGCCAGAAAATCATCAATGATCAGCACATGATCCTCCGGCCCCAGAAACTTCTGCGCTACGATCACGTGATTGATACATTTATGTGTAAACGACTCTACCTCCGCCACGTACATCTCACCATCCAGATTGATGCTCTGTGACTTCTTGGCAAACACCACCGGCACATCAAAATGCTGGGCGGCAATACATGCAATCCCGATTCCGGACGCCTCGATCGTCAGGATCTTGTTGATCGGCTTGTCCGCAAAACGGCGTTTAAACTCCGCTCCCATCTGGTCAAGCAGCTTGATATCCATCTGATGGTTCAGAAAACTGTCGACCTTAAGTACATTACCTTCTTTTACCACTCCGTCCTTTACAATCCGTTCTTCTAAAAAGTTCATCCCTCAACCTCTTCCTCTGTTAGTTTTTCTATTGATTTGTTTCTTCTGTTCCTTCTTTTCCTTCAAATACGGTAAATACTCTCCTCAGTATCCACGAGTTGACCCAGGCTATAAGCGATCCGCCGATCAGAAGCCAGAGCGGAACCGCAAACATGAAAGTAACCGTATTCCACAGCGATGCAAGAACCGCAGCCACAGCGACCACGACCATCAGAAACGTATACGGCAGTTTTGCCACAGTCAGGATCAGCGCATTTTTCAGAGTCGCGCCGATCGAATTCACATATCTTGCTGTCAGCGGAAAAGCATAGATCATCACCGACAGGAGAACAAACCCAAGCAGCAGGAACAGGGCGCGGAACAGAAATCCGAATGTTCCCGGAAGCGAACCCGCAAAATTGTAGTCCAGCCACCATACGATCCAGAGTGCGGCAAACAGGATCCACATGATCGTACTCTGCTTGAAATTCTCCTTAAATGCCTTGAAGAATCCTCTGAAAATATATCCTTCTTCATTCTTTACCATCTTGAGCATGATCGAATAGAGTGCCGTGGTCGACGCTCCGATCGTCACGATCGGGATACAGCATACCAGCCAGAGAATATTCAGACATACCATATCACAGATCTTTGAAAGTGCACGGGTTATAGCGTTATCCGCAAGATTAAATCTCATTTCAGTTACCATCTCTCTTTTCGATATTTTTTATAACAGTTCATCCATGCGTCAAAATAAAAGAGGGCCTGCATGGCTGAACTGTTACAATTTTCTTACAGTATAGCACAGGGATAAGGGACGATACAATCCAAAAAAAGCAGATATGTCGAATATTGTCATCCGGAAAAACAGTTTTGCCGCCGCACCTTAGGTACGACGGCAAAAAAATAGAGCGGGTGATGAGAATCGAACTCACGTATCCAGCTTGGAAGGCTGGTGTTCTACCATTGAACTACACCCGCATCATCTCTGACACGAGTAGTAT
>DWVT01000214.1 GCA_019120075.1 Candidatus Mediterraneibacter excrementigallinarum | reverse complement strand
ACTGGATTTTTCGTCAATAATAAGACGGAGAGATTTGATCAGCTCAGTCTGTTCAGATACCATTGTTTTCAGTTGTGATACGGTATCTTTCAGCTCTCTGAGCTGGATATCTTTTGCACTGGAATCCATCGTTTTTCTCCTCGGATTTGATACCTTTATTATACCAGAAACGGCGCTTTTACTAAAGGAAAATGGCTCCCGAAAAATGCCGAATCTACAGGGAATTTTCGGATTTTTCTGTGCAGGATTTTTGTTGGAATCCAGATGATTTTTTACTCTGCTTTGAGGGCTTTGGGCTGGTCAATATCAATCCCCGACATCAGCCAGTCAAACTCCCGCCAGGAAAGATTCCGGACCTCTGACTGCTTCCTGGGCCATTGATAGCCGCCACGGACAGACAAGCGCTTATAGATCAGAACGAAGCCGTCCGGTTCCCGGAACAAGGCTTTGATCCTGTCCCGTCTTCTTCCACAGAAAAGGAAGAGAGCACTGGACGACGGATCCATCTTAAGCTGGTCCTCGATAACGGCGCAGAGTCCGTCAATGGATTTCCGCATATCGGTGTAGCCACAGACAATGTAGATCTTCTCAAGCCCGGAGATGTCACCTAACATGAGAACTCCTGAAGCAGACGGAAAGTCCTGGTGAGCAGAACAGGATCGGCATCATTGCTGATGCGGACCGTGATATCTTTCATGGCAACTTCGATCGTATGTGAATTGTCAAGGTACGAGTTTTGCATCTGTGATGCTGTATGCTGTTCCGGAATGTAATCTGGAACAATGTCAATGGGGACCACGTCCTGTTTCGGGCGGGGGACCTCAAGATGACCGTAATTCGCTGCTGGGATCTGATCCGCTGCGGCTTTCCGGCAGCGGCTGACCCAGTTGTAAAAGGTGCTTACTGCGATATCGTTCTCGCGACACCAGTCGGCATCTGTCATGCCGCTCTGTCGGCATTCATTGATAAGCCTGATCTGTTCCGCCATCGGAACACGGGCTTTGCGAGTACCTGCCATAACCTATCCTCCATAATTGTAGTGAAATAGTCTAAATATCTATCGACTACAATTATAGGCAAAACTTGAGGATCAGGAAATCCGCAGGAATATTTGGCGCTTACTTTCCATTTATTACATCCACAAGAATTTGAAGATTTTCTTCTGATATCAAAATTAGCTCTCGTGATATCGGTAAATCTCCATCCTTTTTAAGATACCCCTTTTGAATCAAGAGCGTAATAAAATGGGGTGTTGAGAAAGAAGGATTTATTGTAAGTGCTTCCTCCAGATAGCTTCTATCAAGGCGTATGGACATTTTCATCTCTTCAAAGTTCATTACATATTCAGTTCCCCATATAACACCATCAGATTCTGTTTTTTCGTATCGCACAGCTATAATATTCCGATTACGATATTCTTCGATAGCAAGCCAGAGAGAATCGCTCCCATACCTTATATTTCGTTCTCCATTCCAATTTATATCTGCAATAACATTTTCTTTATGAGGACTCCCTTGATTCCATTCAATTACCAATTGAATGAATGCATCTTTTGTCATACAATCATTAATTTCTAACACAGTTGAAAAAAGTAACATTCGAACCCCGCCTTTTCTTTTGCAATTGTATACTGTTACTATACTCCTCATATGTTATAAATGCAACGGGTTTTCCATTGTGTTATTATAATATTTTATTGAAGATTTTTTATTATAACTGTTATTGAAATAATTTATATAATCTGATATAATTCCATCTGTGGTCGGGACAGGAACCTGTGGATTGAAATAATAAGATTTACAATAATGTAAAAACAGGAAAGGTACAAAAGAAAACAAAACTTTTGTGCCTTTCCTGCTTTTCTCATTCTTACATAAGTACAGCCATTCCCGATTCTATGCCAAGATCCAGTCCCATATCTTCCGTATACTGACCCTTATCTGTAAGTTCAAAGAAGCCTTCAATGTCTTCCGAGATTGGTCTGAGCATTCCCGCGCCCTGCAGCTTTTCGATATCACTTTCATATAACTGTACACAATACTGTCCCGCTTTTCGCATACCTGACTTTGTATATCCCTGATATTTTATCTCCTGAAGAAGCTTTTCTGCCTCTTCCTCATTACTTATAAAAACAGTCAAAGTATTTTCTTCAATCAGTCTGAATTCCTGTCCCACTTTTGCAAAATTATACTTTTTATCCACAAATTCATTAAGGATCTTCTTTTTATCCAAACTTTCTCCACGAAAATGGTACAACGCTTCAAAATACTTTTCTACCCCCTTCAAAGACGAGATATCTTCTCCTTCTTTAAGCAGCATCTTCGACACATCAATCTGAAGCTGCTGCCCCGGAACATATTCTTTTTCATCAAATTGGAAAATAAAAGCAAAGCTTTCCTTCGCGTTCCTCTTTCCTTCTCTGTTGCCTCTGCCTGCTGCCTGTATCATAGAGTCCACTCCTGCCAGTTGTCTGTACACAGAGCGGAAATCCAGATCCACACCTGCTTCTACAAGACTGGTGGAAATAAGAATGCATTTCTCATCATTCTTTAAAATTTCCCTGACCATCTCCAGAATCCGCCGCCTGTGCTTCGGATACATTGTCGTAGATAAATGAAATACCCCTTCTCCTTTTATCTTCTGATAAAGTCTCTGCGCTCTTTTCTTTGTATTGACAATGCACAGCGCCTGATGTTCCTGCTCCAGCCTTCGCAACAGTTCGTCTTCTGAAATCGTTCCGATGTTCTCAAATGTCACACGTTCAAAAAAGCGGAACTGCTCCTGCACTCTCGGGCAAAGTTCGGTAATGGGCATTTTTCTCCTGAAAAAAGAAGAAAGAGCCGGCTGCGTGGCAGTACACAGTACGATACTGGAGCGAAAATTACCGACCAGTTCCTCCATCATTGCAATACAAGGTTTCAGATAATCCGTCGGAAGCATCTGTGCCTCATCAAAAATAATAACACTATTGGCTATATTATGCAGCTTCCTGCATCTGGACGATTTATTTGCAAATAATGACTCGAAGAACTGTACATTCGTAGTCACTACCACCGGCTTATCCCAGTTTTCCGCTGCAAGCTGCATGGGTTTGAGTTCTTCTGAGCTTTCATAATCAACATTATAATGGTTTTCCAGTACATTCATATCTCCCAGAATGCTGCGGAACACCTCTGCATTCTGCTCTATGATACTCGTATAAGGAATCACATATATCACTCGATCCATATGATTTTCCACAGCATGCTGCAGAGCAAAAGCCAAAGAAGCGATCGTCTTGCCTCCACCTGTCGGTACAGTGAGCTGGAACACGCCTCTCTCCATTTTGCCACGCTCAAAGCAGTGCCTCAGTATCTCTGTTCTTCTTCCATTTACCGTGTCTGTATCTCCATTCAGCAGCCAATCAGCTACATGTTCTTTCAGTTTTCCAAGAAGTATCTCCAGCTTTTCTCCTGAAGCCCTCTGCTTCTCTCCATCCTTCATAAATCGTTCTGTATCCAGGAAATCAGCATCTACCAGACAGGAGTATAGCATTCTGATAAACACACTCAGCGAAAAATCCGGATCCGGTGTCTCGCCGGGATTAAAAGGAACAGTCTCTATTTCCGGAATCTGAATTTCATTTTTGTAAGCACTGTAATCCTCTGTTTTTTTCTTTTTCCTGCCTTCCAGAGTAGGAGCGTTTCCTGCATCCGAAGAGTTCCCATGGTCGGGGAGACCGGAATGATGTCCTGCAATGCAATAGCTCATAAATTGATACATTCCGCCCTTTTCAAGGCATACTTTTGCACCGGCAGTTGAATGGTCCACTTTTTTGTTGCTGCCTGTCATAAGTTTTTCCTGAAAAGCAGAAGAATACTTTCCAATATCATGCAGCATGCCGCAGCAATATCCCCAGTCCCGTTTTCCAAAAGCCTCTGCAAAATCACCTGCCAGCATCGCTGTGCCATATAAATGCTCTTTATTACTCTGTTTACGTTTTCCATCAATATGGGCTAAATATTCCATAACTGCATTCTCCTCGTATAATAAGTTTATAGTTACTTAGTTCTTTGATAACTGAATAAATAAGGGACAGGATCAATCGGTTTGGTTATACCCATGATATAATTGATCTCTGTGTCAA
>DWVT01000213.1 GCA_019120075.1 Candidatus Mediterraneibacter excrementigallinarum | reverse complement strand
CAGCCATTTCCGCGGCACCGCCCCGGACGGCAGCCCCCTTTCTTTTACAAACTGCTATATGGAGACCGAGTCCGGACCTTTCTTCGGCATCAGCGGGGAATTCCACTTCTCCCGGTGCGATGAGAGCCGCTGGGAGGACGGGATCCTGAAGATGAAGATGTGCGGGATCCGCATAGTCTCCACATATATCTTCTGGAACCACCACGAAGAAGAGGAGGGCATATTCGATTTCTCCGGAAGTAAAGATCTTCGAAAGTTCGTGGAACTGTGCGGAAAGCACCAGATGTATGTCATCCTCCGGATCGGCCCATTCGACCACGGAGAAGTAAGAAACGGCGGCCTTCCGGACTGGCTCTACGGCAAGCCTTTTGAAGTCCGGAAACTGAACGAAGGTTTCCTGCGCTGCACCAGGCGGCTTTACTCCGAGATCGCAGGTCAGATCCGGGGACTTCTCTACAAGGACGGCGGTCCCGTGATCGCCGCCCAGATTGATAACGAATATATGCACGCCTCCGCAATGTGGGAGATCACCACCGGAATTTCAAATGAATGGATCTTCCGCGGCGATGACCGGGAAGCTTATATGCTCGCCCTCCGGGATCTGGCAAAAGAGTGCGGGATTGACACGCCTTTCTACACCTGTACCGGGTGGGGCGGAGCCATCACGCCGGACGAAATGCTGCCCCTCTGGGGAGGGTATGCATACCGTCCCTGGCTGTTCTATACAGAAGGCAGAGGAGAGCATCCGGTCACGGAAGAATACATTTATCAGAATTTTCACAACAATGAAGCAGTCGTCACCAGCGATTTCAAACCGGCATATCTGCCGGAGGACCGCCCCTACGCCTGCTGTGAGATGGGCGGCGGCATGACCTGCACTTACAATTACCGTTTCGTACTGCCATTCCAGAGCGTGGATGCCATGGCAAATATCAAGCTGGCCTCCGGTTGCAATTTTCTCGGATACTATGTCTTCCACGGCGGCTCCAATCCGAAGGGGAAGCACGGAATGTTCCTGAATGAGGCACAGGCTCCGAAGATCTCCTATGACTATCAGGCAGCCATCGGGGAGTTCGGACAGATCCGGGAGTCCTATCGCCGGCTGAAGACGATCCATCTCTTCTGCCGCACATTTGAGAACACTCTCTGTGACATGCAGACCATGCTCCCGGAAGGCGCCTCTCTGATCGATCCGAAGGATACTGAAACTCTGCGTTTTGCAGTCCGCACTGACGGAAAAAGCGGGTTCCTCTTCCTCAACAATTTTCAGGATCACCTGGAGATGAAGCCGAAAAAAGACGAATCCGTGACTCTTCATCTCAACGGGGAAGACCTGACATTCCCCCCGATCAGCCTCGCCCCCGGCGAGAACTGTATCCTTCCCTTCCACATGGACCTGGCAGGCATCGACCTGGTCTGTGCCACAGCGCAGCCGGTCACCAGGATCGCTTCTGCCGGGAAAGATTGCAAGGCCGGGAACTCCGGGACCAGCGGGGAATCTTTTGATTCCTTCTTTGATACCTGTATTTTTCTCAAACCGGACGGGATGGATCCGGTCTTCCGCTTCGAAGAGGGTGTGGTAACAAATCCGGTTTCCCGTTTTGAAGAAGAGGCGGTGACAGGTCAGGGCGGCAGCGTATACAGATGCACTCCCGGAAAAGCGGCAGAACTGTTCCGCGTCTCAAAGGGAGCAGCACAGATCACGATCCTCTGCCTCGACCGGACCCTTGCGGGGCAGATGTATCCGCTCTCCGACGGCACTCTGCTCTTCTCAGAGGGCGCTGTCATGGAAGATGAAAACGGAATCCGCCTGGAGACTATATCGCCGGAAAATACAGTCCTCACCTGGCCGAAGGAACACAGGATTCCGCTTCATGCCGAAAAGCTCCATAAACTTCCCGCAGGTGTTTCCTGCCCGGAACAGCTCCGCGGTTTGTCTGATATTTTTGACGTCTGGAAGATAAAGACGGACCGAAAAGAGATTCCAGTCACAGTGACACAGACCGCTTACAGCAAATATGAATTTTCCTTCCCGGAAGATCTCATGGGCAGCCTTGAAGAAAACCTGAAAGATGAACTTAATGGCGGACAGAACGGACGCTCTGGAAGCCGTCTGAAAGATGTGCTCCTTCAGATTGACTATACCGGAGACATCGGTTCCGCCTTTATCGACGGAGACATGATCCACGACAACTTCTGTAACGGTGATACCTGGGAGATCGGGCTTCGTACCTTTGCCGGCCGCCTGAAAAATTCTCCGCTGACTATTTCCATCGCCCCGCTCAGAGAGGGCGTAAATGTGAATACCGAGTCCGTCATGGCGGCGAGGATGGAAAGCGCGGACCAGTATATCGCCGGGCTGAAAGAGGTGCGGGCGTGTCCGGTCTATGAGATAAAGCTATAATAAAATGAAGGTGTCATGTAACTCTCAAAAGATACATGGCACCTTTATTTTATTCTTCCCATTTCTCCTTTATCAGTTCAAACAGCTTATCGTGTGTCAAATGATTTTTCATATTTAATATAAGGGAAACGCGTTTATCCTCTTCGGAGTCCATAAATTTCCTCTGCCACCGCCAACAGTGCGGACCATCCCCCAGAATACGAAAATACCCCATTAATGACTCTGACATCCATGCACTTTGCTTTATATCTGTTAAGCATTCATTTCTGTAAAAGTTATGCCATTTTCCATGCTCTCTTTTTCTCATTGAAGCATTGGCTGTCAAATACTCATCTCTGGCTTTTCCTGCAAAATAAAATGCTGTAAGCCAATCTTTGTTCAATCCGCATATCAGGCTCCTGCATATATACATAGCTCCACAACAACAATGATACATCAACTCTGTTTGCAGCATTATCGTATCTTCAAATAACCTCTGGCTTTCTTTAGGCAGTTTTAAAACCGTCTCTTTGCATTGCGAAAGCAGTTTTTCATATCTGTTACAACCTTCTCTGCAAAGCTGTAAATACCATTCTATCTGTTTATCAAATGAATTAAAGTTTGCAGCCCAAAGGAACTCCTCCGCAGAGCTTTCTGGGTCCTTCATAAACTGTGTGATCAGAATACGGGGGACATGATTAAAAAACTGCTCACCTGCATGATCGTCCTCATTTTCCCCATACCGGATCGAACTTCGTGCAAAATTTCTGAAACATTCGGCTATTTCTTCGGTATACTTTTTTCCAAAGTAGGAACATATAAATCCTGACACCCATCTGTCAGGGTCTGCATCTCCATTTTTCCAGATATCCGCAATATAATCCAGGTAAAGTACATGCGGCTTTACATTTGAGCAGTTAATGATCCAGTAATCATCCGCGCCCCTCCTCAGTGCTTCTGCAAGTTCGTTTCTGACAAATTCAAAGGAATTTGGAAGCATTGTTATATGCGCAGCCGCCTGAAGATCATAGAAAGAAACATGATAATATATTCCATGATGTCCATACGCATTCTTTTTTGGCAATGACGGTACTCTTGGATTATGATTATCCTGTCTTCTTGACACCATTTTCCCATATCCATTATCGGCCCATATAAGGATGACATCTTCCGGAAGCCTGAGGAAGCCTTTCTGATACAGTTCCATTGTCTCACCATACAGGTTGGTACAACACACAGCTTTCGGATTCTGTTCCTTTACCATCTGATACTGCAGTCTGATTAAACTGCTTATTAGTTCCCCCCTTGTTTCATCTGTATCATACTTTGTATCTTCTGCCCAAAACGGGCAGTCTCCCTGCCCCCGAAATCCAAGATTCCAGACAACCTTTAAATCTTTTTGTTCTTCAATTCCCTTTTTCCAAAGTTCCCTGAATAATTTGCCATTCTCAGCATAGGAAGCTTTCAGCCCCGGATACACCCTTGCAAACATCTCGGCTCCCAAAGGTTCAGCATGGTGATGGGTAATAAACAGCCCCATATCGGATGCAGTCTTTCTGTAACGCACAGAATTTTTATCTGTTCCCGGAATCACAAGATTTCCTCCACACCGCATAAGTGCCTCAAATACCATTTCCCATGGTTTTTTCTTATCCCGGTCAACACTCCAATCTGAAATCAGGACCTCGTCATTCACAAACCAGCCTCTGAACCGAACACGGAAGGGTTTTGACACAAATATATAGTTTTCCGGTATCTCTATGCTCTCCTGTGGAATAAATTTCTGGTCCATCCAAAACCAGAAATTCTGTACTCCCAGGAATTCTCTGCTGATCTTATATACACCATATATGATTCCCAACGGAGAAGACGCTCGAATCTGAAGTTCATCTCCGGAAAGTTTTATTTCAAAACACTCCTCCGGAATTCTCCCATGCTCCAGTCTGATCCTTACTCCGGGTCTGTCTGTATCTGAAAGTGCATTCCTCATATCCCTTTGAAGTGCCGCCACCGCATAACATACGGAATCATCTTCAAACTCTGTTATAATCTCTGTATTAATGGTCAGTTCTCGCCCCATTTTTGCCCCCGTTTGCAATATCTATCATCCTTTCACGCTTCCCAAAGTTAATCCTGTTGTAAAATACTTCTGCAGGAAAGGATAAACTATCATCAGCGGAATGATTGAAACAAAAATCTGCGCACACTGCATATTTGTCTGATTCACATTCATCATCGCAAGCATTGAATCCGCATCCATATTCTGCATGGACTGTGCCGTTGATACAACCAGCGTCTGCAGATAAGACTGAAGAGGGTAATTCGTCGTATGATTGGAATAAATCAGTCCATCAAACCATGAATTCCAGTGAAGAATCAGTGAAAACAATGTGACTGTCGCAATTGATGGTTTGGAAATCGGAAGATAAATTTTTGTCAGAACCTGTAACGGGTTTGCACCATCCAGTATCGCAGATTCTTCCAACTCCTCCGGAATTCCCCTAAAAAAATTCATCATAACGATACACGAAAAAATTGGGACAGCCTGAGGCAGCAATAGTGACCAGATACTATCGATCAGCCCTGTCTTTGCCACGATAAAATATGTAGGCATCAGCCCTCCGTTAAAAAGCATCACACATATCATAAATGCCACATACCATTTCCTTGCAGGGAATTTCAGTTGCGATTTAGAAAGAGGATAAGCCACAAGGATGATCATTATCAGGTTAAGCGGAACTCCGATCAGAACCCTTACCACAGTTACCAGCATAGATCTCCAGAATTCAGCACTGTTCATAACAAATTTATATGCTTCAAGCGTAAAATCCACCGGTAGCAGCGACACTCTGTTTTCAATAATTGCCTGCGATGAACTGAAAGAATATGCAAGTACATTAAGAATTGGGATAATACAGCTCACCGTCAGAAGAATGATAACAGTATAGTTTACGATTTGAAATGCAATCCTTCCCTTTGTTTTTTTCATATGAACCTCCTCCTACCATACGCGATAGCCGGCAAACTTATCTGCCAGTTTATAACTGATCAGTACCAAAGTACATGACACAATTGATTTCAGAAGACCTACCGTTGCAGATAATGAATACTGTTGATTTACCATACCCAACCGGTAAACCAGCGTATCGATCACATCTCCGGTTTCATATACCGCCGGATTATAAAGGTTAAAAATCTGATCAAATCCGGCATTCAACACATTTCCGATCGCCAGCACTGTCATCAATGCAATAAATGGCGCGATTCCGGGCAAAGTAACATGGATTGTCTGTTTAATTCTTCCAGCTCCGTCTACTGCTGCTGCTTCATACAGCGTCGGATCGATGCCTGTCAACGCAGCCAGATAAATAATGGTATTATATCCAAAATTTTTCCAAACATCACTTATGACCATAGTCTGACGGAATGTATCGTTACTCCCCAAAAAGTAAACCGGCTCGTCTATGATTCCGATATTCATCAGAATCGTGTTCAACAATCCCGGATTTCCGGCACTTCCGGGCGAGAGAAATTTAATCAACACACCTGCCAGAATGATCCATGACAGAAAGTATGGCAGATAAGTAATCGTCTGCACAGTTCTCTTAAACCATTTTACCCTTACTTCATTCAGCAGAAGTGCAAAAGTGATAGGGATTACCAGATTACATACTATTTTTTCCACCGCAATGATCAGAGTATTCCGAAGAGCTACCCATGTATCCGGCAGTACAAAAAGCTTTCGGAAATTCTCCAGACCTACAAACTCCGAATGAAAAAATCCTTTTCCGGGCTGGAAATTTTCAAATGCCATCAAAATTCCTGCCGGTATTGGCAGAAAATGATAAATGAATAAAAGAACAACCGGTACAAAAAGCATTGCATGATAAAACCAGCACTCTTTCTTTCTACTTTTTCTTTTTCTCTGTTTTTTTACGATTGCATTCATATTTTCTCCTCTTCTCAACAAAAAAAACGGATTCCCAGGTCAAAAAAGGAGGCAACGGAATTTAATATTCCATTACCTCCCGTCAAAATCACATTATCTGCTATTATGCATTTTCATTTGCCTCGTCAATAGCATCCTGTCCGCCCATTGCTTTCCACGTCTCCATAAAGGAGTCATAGCTGTCAACATTTTCTGCACCGGTCGTAATCTTTACGATTGTTTCAACCAACAATTTCTGCAGAGTCGGAATTGAATTTGTCACAGCTTCTGATGGAATCTGGTTGTAAGCCGCATCTACATATCTCTCGTTATCTTCCATTGTCTTTACAACACTGAATCCACAGTTCTTATCACCATAAACAGTATAGAGCGAAATCCCTCTCTGCTGTGTTGGATCCTGTGGGTCAAATTTATCTGCCGCCACTGCATCCATATACGCTTTGATACTGTCGTAGTTTTCTTTTTCTTTTGTGTTCAGCTGGCTTCCATCACCTGAACTGATTGCATCCGTCAGATGCTGATAAATTGTTGTCCCTGCACTCGGTGGATTCGCATAGATAATAGATGTCTTCCATCCACTATAATTTTTACTGTCACCGAAATACATATTGTACTCGTCTGCGCTGCATGTATCTGGATTCTGATACTTCACACTAAGATTAAAAAGCTTGATCAATATTTCTGGATTTGTACATTTGCTGCTCACACAGTATACAGTTGTTGGTTTTGACTCAGCGTATGCTTTCGTACCGCCCTGACTATTGCCATCTGGAACTACTGCTGCAACTACATGCGCATTCGGATCATTCTTTGCTGCGTCTGCTGCAGGCTGCATTCCTCCCCAGTTTGGTCCGAACCAGATACCACACCTTCCGGCCCCAGCTTCTTCAAAAATTTGATTGAAATCCATTGTTATGAAATCTTTTGCCAGAGATCCGTCTTCATACATATCAGAAAGAAATTGAAGTGCTTCCTTCATTGATTCTGAATCCGATGCTCCCCAGACTATTTCTCCGTCTTCTCCCTTTACATATGTCATACCATCCTGTCCGAGATAGCATCCAAAGGCGTTAAAGATCGGATCTGCAGTTCCGATAGACGCGTTGATGACATTTACGCCATCCAGAGCAAGCCCATATGTATCATTCTTTCCGTTTCCGTCCGGATCATTGTATGTAAATGCGTGTGCAACTTCCTTAAGTTCTTCCATTGTTGTAGGAATATCCAACCCAAGATTGTCCAGCCAGTCCTGTCTGATAAACATCATATTGCAGTTCAGATAAGGGTCTGTGATCTGAGGAAGTCCATAAAGCTTTCCGTCCATGTACAAAGCATCCATTGCCATTCCATTATCCGCCTGCATGTACTTCTTCAGTTCGTCGCTTGCGTATTTTTCAAATGCATCTGTGATATCAGCAACATCTCCTGACTCTACATAATTCTTGTAGTCCGCCCCCTGAACGCTGAAAACATCCGGATATTCTCCTGACATGATTGCTGTAGAAAGCTTTGTTTCTGCCTGAGACTGATCCACCTCATATAAAATTTCAGGTACAATATTGTTCTCTTTATACAGATCCATCCACGCATTATCGGTCACTGTTTCGTCACCGTACCACTGAAAATCTGTATTGGACGGATAACTGATTCCAATCTTTATATTGACCGGATTATCATACCCATAAAGGTTATCCTCTCCTCCTGCCTCTGCTGCCGCATTCTGCTTTTGTTCATCTTCACTGCTGCCGCACGCAACCACCGATACTGCCATAGCTGCTGTCAACAGTACTGAAACTATTCTTTTTTTCACTCCTTTTACCTCCTCATGTGTTGCTTGTTTTGATAGTTTTATTATATCTTTCGGTGCATTGCGTTTCCATATACATGTTTTTACATCCCGCACATCTAATTACTCTTTTCCACTTCTATCTCCGACATCAGACCAGCCGGCCTTAGCCGATAACATTCTGTCCAGTCATCTCCCTGAGTTCTGTATGAATCCGGCCCATACCATACATAATCATCATCCGCATTATGTAAAGTTCCGAATCCATTGTGTCTGTTTCCATACATCCGTATCACAAGTTCGTGTTTTCCTTCCGGCAGTATCCCCAATTTCTGTCTGTGTGGAGCATATGCAATGATTCCCTTTTTTTCTCCATCTACATAAATTCCGAGAACCGGGGCTGCAAAATGCGGAATATGTACGGCATACTCGGACTTTCCATCTGTTTCAATTTCGAATATGTAGTCCAGATTTCCCGTATAGAACGGCATCCCCTGTCCAGTAATATCCCCCACAGTGATTTCCTTTCCTACTTTTCTGATCCTGCTCTTGATTCCTCTCAGCTCTACATCAAAGTTTCCCAGAATATACATATATTCCAATCCTGACTTCTGGTCATAGTCACACTCTACTGTCACACGATTAATACCGGCTGTCAGAGCAGGGATCTTTATATATGGAATATCCCTGTCAACATAAAAACCGACAGACGTCCGATCAGCTTCCTGCCCATTCACCGTAATCCGACATTTTTCCAGATCTTCTAATGCAAGGTACGCTTCTGTATCTATTTCTGACAATACCTCAAAATAAATGCGTACTTTGTGATGTTCTTTCTCCTGCAGAAACCAAGGTTCATTCATGCGCTCTCTTCGAAGAACGAATCCCAGTTTCCTCCGAATCCTGTTATCCACACGCAACAGTTCTTCTTCCCTACTGATTTTTCCTTCATCCAGCTGAACTTTTGCATGATCAATCAACAGTACATTATATTCATGCCTATAAAAAGCATTCGGTTTCACAAAACTTACACACTCTTCACCTGCCTCTTTTTTTCCGGCACGCATTTCACAATCCTGTCTGTATTCAAAATTTATACTTTTTCTAAGTCTAAGCAAAAGACTGTCTTCTGCATATGCCTCCCAACGATATATCGTATTTCCATCTTTTTTTTCAACTGGAAGCTCCTGTATATCTCCGGTAAGCGTCTGATATAATTCGATATCCCACTCTCCCCGGATTATAATCATGTAATTTTCCGGCGATGACAAATGCTTCTTCTGCGGCATGACATGACTGATAAAAAGCCATTTCACCTCTCCGTCTTCCCTCATTTGATAAAAAAGCGTATCTGCCCTGCATCCGTCATCCCGCATGATTTCTATTATTCGTTCCTCTTCCAGCGCTTTATACAAAGCCGCCCTACTTTTCGGAATGATCTGGCATTTTTCTGCCAACATACGAATATCTTCGGAACATTTCCCGTCCTCAATCCAAGGGATCTCCCCCATAAAGATAATTTTACCGCCACGTTCCGCAAATTTTTCCAAAATGTTTCTTGTGGTACTTCGCATGCTCTTAAGACCTGGGACTAACACTGCCGAGTATTTCATATCACCGACTTGAAGTATTCCCGTCTCATCAGTCTGACGATACTGCTGTGGAAGCAAAGCCTCTGAAATAAAGTCGAAATCAAGATTCCCATATAACATCCATCGGATCATCTCACTAAAATCGCGGTCAATCTCTTCCCTTATCCCCGCCGTAAGATCATTTGGTCCAAAATATCTCCACATTGATTCTACGGGATGTATCACTCCGATGTTTACTACTGCTCTTCCTCTTGTAAGCGCAGTATTTAACCTCGCAAAATGATCCTCAACTGCAGAAAATTCCTTATACCACGGTGATTGGTAGAAAATAGATGCGGGCCAGTCTCTTTTTGCCTCCCCTTTCAGAGACATATGTGACAAATGCGGGATTCTCACCGTAATTCCAAGTGCTGCCTGCCAGTCTCCCTGCAGCTTGTACGTTTTAAAGCTGCAGTCCCATTGCGTCACTCCGTAAAGCTCGCTTGCCACTGCTTCTCTTCCATTCTGATGTGCTACACTCACAGCCTGCTTAACCGTAGCAAATTCTCTCGCATCCACCAGAATATCAATACCTGGAATGTCCATTTTTCTGTAACATCTCATGCATTCACCCAGGGCAAATGTCTGGGAATATAAAGAATCCTCACTGAGAACGTGTCCTGTCATAGCAATCCCGTGCCGTCCACACCAGTCTGAAATCTGATCCATAAACGCTTCCGTAAAACATTCTGTTGCACATTCTCTATAATAATAGCGATAAACATAATTATTTTCATCAACAGGCTCCCAGATATATTCAGGCACTATATCAAGCGGATCCAGACCAAATTTTTTTTTCATCTGTTCTGCCATATATTCTGTATAAGGCATAGTAACATCTTCATCCGATTCTGACCAGGACAGCAAAGCATGTTTCCCCATCCTCGGTTCGTCTGTAAAGATTGCCGGAATTATTGTTCCGAATTCCTCTCCCACTGTTTTCGCATATGACTCATGAGTGATTCTGATAAATTCCCTGATTGCTTCGGGATTCATGGTATCTACATAGGACTGATCCTCAAACCAGTTTTCTTCTTCCATGAGTTTTACATATCCGAACCGAACCCGTTTCCCCCTTTCTAATGCGTCGCCGATCTCTTCTTTCGTATTCAGCCGACGATAGTTCTCCAGCCGTCCCTCATGCAAAGTTATCTCATAAGCTGCCGCGAAATAGCCTGCTGGTTTACCGCCAGCGTCTATTTCACGTTCAAATGTTTCACGATCCGGACAGAATAACGGAAGAAATTCTCTCTTTTCCGTGAGCAGAAGATATCTTCCACGAAATCTCTGGTTCCTCGTCACCTTCCCGCCTGCATTACCCGAAGGGAATCTGTCTTCATCATACAACCAACAGAACAGACCTTTTTCTTTGCATTTTTCTACCGCATATCGGATCAGTTCCATATATTCTTCGCCAAGATATTCTGTATCCAGACCTGTTCTTGGATGAATGTCAACTCCTCCGAATCCCATTTCCTTAAAACAATCAAGCTGACGATCAATCCGTTCTCTGGTTATTCTGCAGTTCCAGGACCAAAACGGAATCCCTCTGTATTCTGGCGACGGATTTTGAAACAGTTCTTTATCAAGCTGCTCCGCTCTGTTCTTGGGATACAGTGTATTTTTGCTCATTACTCTTTTATTTTTCATATCATTTTCTCCTGAAATTCTCTTTTCCTATTCTGTCTTTCTCCAGGCTTCTCTGTATTCTGCGGGAGAGACACCTGTATAGCTGCGAAAAGCACGGGAGAACGAATTCGGGGATGTATATCCCACTTTAACTGAAATATCCTGAATCTTATCTGTTCCCTCCGACAAAAGCTTTTCTGCCAGTTTCATCCTTTTTTCAAGAATAAAATCCGTTACCGTAGTTCCATATACCTGTTTGAACAGACGTGAAAGATAACTGGAGTTAAAACCTCCCACATATGCCAGAGTCGTCAATGATAACACGTCTGAAATATGTTCATCTATATACCTGACCACCCTGGTCAGAGCTCTGTCTGTCAATGCGTTCTCATTGTCTCCAAGCTGCTGAAACACTGCATCCGACACTTCAAAAAGATATTGTACTGCCTCCATCCAGTTTTCATGAATATCTCCGCGCGTTAATTTAAAAAGTGCGACGCGGAATGCGAGCTGTTCATATATATGATTCTCATTTATAAACTGCAGAAGCATGACAGCAATGCTATAATATATTTCCAGTGCATACGTGTCATGTCTGCTTTTTTCTTCCATATTTTTTGTACAGATCGATAAAAGATCAAAATATTCTTTTCTTTTACGAAGCTCCAGATATGATCTGAGTACGGGAATTTTACCCAGAGTCTCTGATGTTTCTTCCTCCTTTCCCTCCACCTCCAGAGATTCCTCCTGAAAGATCACTTCAGTTTCATTTCCCAGATATCCTATCATTATCTGTCTCAACCGGTTTCCGGAAAAATTAACCGTTCCAAGTGTATCCGGAGCGCTTTTCATAATCACAGAAAACGTTGTTCCATAAGAATTTCTGAAAAGCTCCTGGGAGTATTCTAAACCCCCCTGAACAATCGTGTTTATTTCTTCCCACTCCGGAGCTTCTTTCCTGCTCTGACAGAAAAGAAAAAATTTGCCATATTCAAGTTCATGCAGATAAAATCTTAATTTTACAGGAAAATTATTTCGAAGAATATTTTCCAATATCCGCCCCAATACATACTTCTCCAAATTTTCTTCTGAATCAATACGAATCAAAAACATCAGAAACGGTTCTTTCGGATTCCAAGAGACTTCATATTTCTCCCGCCAGCGGAGGATTTCTTCCTCTGTCATCTTTCCTTCCAGCATCTGCTTTGCCTCAAGCTCACGGATATAATAGTTTTCCTGTTCGTCTCGGAAACGTTCTTCCTTTCTCTCTGCCTTTTTCAGATCTTCTATTACCTCATCAAGAGCCTTCCGAACTGTATCTTGTATCACATCGTCATCTTCACTCTTCAAAATATATCGGACATCTCTGTTCTGAAGAAGCTGATACATTTCGTCAAAATTTCCAAATCCGGTCAGAAAGACCGTTTTACATCTTGGCCAGTTTTCTTTTATTTTCTGAAACAGGGTAATACCATCCATTCCGGGCATCCGTATATCCGTCAATACGACATCAAACTTTATGTTCTTCAGGAGATCCAGAGCTTCTATTGCCGAATTCGCCGTATATACTCCTATTTCTCTGTCAAATTCATATCTAAACATTTCTTCCAGCCAGGACAATATCTCAATTTCATCATCTACGATCAGCAGATTCTGATACATTTCTTTATCCTCCTATTTCAGATAGCTCTTCTGTTTCTTACGTCTATTTCTCCGTTTTCCCAAGATTAATCCAAAGTGTAATCCTGACACCGCCAAGCCGACTTCGGCTGATACGAAGTCCTCCTTTACCGTTAAAGTAAATCTGAAGTCTGCGGTGTATATTCCGGATTCCGGTAATTTCTCCACCGTCTTCAGTCTTAAGATACTCTTGAAGTTCCATCAATTCCCTGTCTGTTGTCTCTTCCCCGTTATCCTCGACATGAATCCTCAAACTACCTTCGGAAGATTCTACAGATACCCGCAGTATCCCTTCTTTGACCTTATTTTTCAAGCCATGTTCAAAAACATTTTCCAGAAGCGGCTGAAGAATCAGTCTTGGTACCTGAATCCTTTCACAGTTCTCAGGTAATTCGCCGAAATCAACTGTAAGGCGGCTTACAAAACGCATACCCTGAATTGCTGCATAACTTTTAGCATGGTCAAATTCCTGGCGAAGCGTGACATAGTCGGATTCGTTCCGTGTCAGATATTGAAAATAATTTCCCAGATATCTGGCAAGTTGCTCCGCATTTTCGTAGTCATGCCGTTTTACTCTTCTGCTCAGAACGAAAAAACTGTTATACAGAAAATGTGGATTAATCTGTGCCTGAAGCTGCTTCATCTGAGCACGCTGCGCCAGATTTGTCTGCACATAGACTTCATCTACCAGCTTTACCAGCTGATCTTCCATGTCATTAAATCCTTCATATAGATCACTGAACTCATCCTGCTTTTTATGCTTGATATGTCTGTCCCATTTTCCCTTTTTTACCTCCTCAAAAGCTGTCAGAAGAGTCCTGATCGGACGATGCACGGTGTTGCGGGTATACAGTACAAATCCCAGAGAAAGTACTGTCAGTACTGTCAGTATAAGACACATAAATACCCTGCTTTTATAAATTGGTTGCAGAAGTTCTCTTGCCTTCGTATATTGGATAAAAAGTCCCAGTCTTTCGCCGTTTTCTGCTGATACAAGATACTGTTCACTATTGACTTCCACGCTCTGTATGCCTGGATATGTATCATCTCCATTCTGTTCAAGCACTTCACATATTTTTCTCCCCACAGGCTCTCCGCCGCAGGACTCAATCAGAAAGTCTGCCTCGGCATTATAAAACAAAACACCATTTTCCTCTGACGAATTCAGCACAGACATCTGTTCCTGGATTTTCTCTGTTGAAAATTCTATTGAAAGAAGAGCATACAGGCCAGCCTCTTCTTCAACCCTGTGCCCTCCTGTTTCTACAGTAAAAATCTTATCGTCACTAAAATATATTTTACCTGTAGCACATCCTTCATACCTTCTCAGTTCTACAAAATCATTATCCTCCATCCGCTCAACGGCTCCTTCTGTAATCCTGTATCCGGACTGTGGAAGATAAAGAACAGCTCTTTTCACCAATCTGCTGGACTCGACGATTCCTGACAATTTCTCGTTCAGAGAAAGCAACCCGTCTCTCCTTTCATAGTCATTCATTTGATTCCACGGGTTCGACAGGAATGGCAACCGCCGATCATTAAAAAATTCCACCTGCTGCTGCTTTATATAATCCATTTCCTGTTCAAAAGATCTTAAAAAATACGTAGTCTGCCCGCTCATCTTTTCATAAGTTGTATTCATCACTGTCTGTATCGCATAGAACTGCAGGATGATAAAACTTACTGCCGTAAATAAAATAACAGTTGTAAATACAAGCATCTGTTTCGCCCAGATTGATCTGAGCCAGTTTTTTTTCTCCAACTTACCTTCTTCTTCCCTCATATTTCCCCCCTTCCTTCCGAAGAAAGAAATGTATTCCACGCCAATGATTATTCATCTTCCTGAGAAAGACCAGAAATATTTTCACAGTGCTGCAACACATTTTTTCTTCCCCCGGTCGTACAGTTTCTGAACTTTATGTCGCTGATCACCGCTTCCGGGATTCCTGTCAGTTTAAACCCGTATTCATTTCTTTCATTCCCATGAACATTTTCAAATGTAATCCTGCGGACAGTGGGGGGAGTATCTGCCGGATTAGCCTGTACACTTGTACTGGTATATGCATTCGTAATCCATACGGGACTACTGCAGTTTTCCGCGATTACATCTCTGATTTGAATATCTTCTGTAACTCCACCCCGCTCTTTACAGGATTTGATCCAGATTCCACTCACAAGTATATCAGATGCTTTGAGATTCTGAAACAAAAGATCATGTGATCCGCTCGCTGTTTCGCTTCCCGTTCCAAATCCTCCCAGTGACCAATGGGAGATGCAATCAGTTACTCTGATATAAGCGTTTGGTTTATCCAGCTCATTCCCTTCTTTTCCTCTCCCTGACTTTATGGCAACCGCATCATCCCCGGTGGTAAAATATATATGAAAAAGATTTGCATATGTACAGCTTTCCGGATCAATGCCATCCCCGTTAAATATATGGCCACAGTGAAGAATATCAGCCCCGTTTCCACAGTCTCCGTCTCCCTGAGAAACTACCTCCATTCCATCAAAAGTAATGTGATCGCAATAAATCGCATGAATCGTCCACCCCGGTCCATAGGCTGCCTGTATATCTTTAACATAAATATTTCTACCGTTATGGATACGTATTACAGAACCTCTCCAGGTAGCATCCTTTACAGGATATTCCTTTGATACCACCTTGATACTATTTCCATTTGGTCCTTCATTGTATGCCAAAGAAAAACCATTTCCATTTATCTGACCTTTTCCGCAGATTACAAGATTTTCCAGATTATACGGTCCTGTAACACCTCTCTCGCCCTCATCGTAGATGCCCGCGTTGATAAGAGATGCATATACACAATGATTCTCCGGGACTTTCCGGGTTGTATTTGCCCACTCTTCCGCCGACTGCTCCATCTTCCTCCAGCCTTCCCACCGGGAGACTACCCTCGGATAGTCTTTTGGATCTGCACTTCCGATCAGGATTCCATCCACCTGAAATGTCATATTGCTCTTCAGGAAAATCGCTCCACTGATAAAAATATAGCCCTTGGGCAACAGTACGGTTCCTCCATCCGGACATGCATCCACTGTTCTCTGGATATACCATGTATCCATATGCTTGCCGTCCCCAACTGCTCCATATTCCAAAACATTTAGTATCCGGGATTTCTCTTTTGTCGCAGTTGTGACCGTTTCCTCCTCAATCATTGTTCCATGTTCATCGACCGCTTTTACGCACAAGCTGTAAGACCGTCCTGATTCCAGATTGTTAAATCTATATCCCAGCGTTCTGACCTCATCAATCATTTCTCCATCACAGAAAATCTGATACCTGTCAAATCTTCCCGTGTCTGTCAAAGCGGCGCGATTCCAGAGCAGAAGTACTGAATTATCCGTCACTGCCTCAGAAACAACATGAAGATTCCTGAGGCATTCTCTTCCTCCCCTTACTTTAAGCTGACACACTGCATATATTTCTTGGCCCTGGATTGCATAAACTTTACAGGTTCCTTCCTGGTATGCCTGAACATTTCCCTCTCTATCCACCGTTACAATAGAACTGTCACTACAGATCCATCGCATTTTTCTTCTCTCGAATGAATCCTCAATCTCTGGTCTGAACTGGATTACCTGATCCACATCAATCTCTTTTTCTTCTTTGTAACACTGCCTTTTTTTACTTTTCTTGAACCCTGCTTCAATACATTTTAACGTTTTTTCCTCAACAGCATCCGCATAATGCAACGGTCGCTCTGGCTTTTTAACATTTACCCAATAGCACAGAACCCTGCCTCCCTCAGGATCCGTTGCATAAATACGTACAGGCGCTTCAGTCTCCAACACCTGCATCCCCGTCGGACTTACCTCCGGTCTAAGAGATGGTGACTCTGCCGTTATATATCCCTGTGAGTCTACAGAGACAGAATATCTATCATCTGATTTCCATATAAATTTATCGTTTCCGGGCAATTTTCTCCGTTCTCCCACCTCCATTTCCACAATCTTTTCAAAAGGTTCTTCCTGTTTTTCTTTATACTTTTTTCCTCCTGTCTGCCGCGTCACAGTAACATGACAACAGGCTGTTCTTCCTGTATCAGCAGAGGCAACGATAATATCCGCTTCACCAATTCCACGGGCTGTTATCCTCCCTTTTCTTATCTCCGCCACTTTTTCATCTGTACTGTTCCATGATAATCTGGTATCCAGCATCCCATTTTTATAAATATCTTTAGGATAAAATATAGGGTAAAGAACAGCTTCTTCTCCTTTTCCCAAATGCAGCCTCGGCGTATTCAACTCTATTTCTAACACAGTCAATCGTGTATAGTTATCAATCACCGTAATAATACATTCCGCTCTCGATCCATCCGGCAGTTCTGCAATAACTGATGTAATTCCTGTCCTCCGTGCCCTTATCCTTTTTTTTGCTCCGCCTTGCAGCTCATCTTCTTTTTCAAAAGCCACTATATCCTCATCTTCAATTTTCCAGACAATATCCTGTTCGTTCCAGTCTTCAGACTCCACGCCGGCCTCAAGGAGAAAAGTGCTACCCTTTCCATCCCAGTCGTGAAAATTTTCCCGCAGGCTTCCTCCTACATATAGGGGATATGTTGCCCTGTTTAAGGTAATCGATTCCTTTTGCATTTTATTTATTCCTCCTGATATGTTCTTGTTTTCTGATTACAGTATAAATGCATCTCTTGTGCAAAACTATCTTTCGATTTTTACTTTCGGCGCTCATTTTTACTTTTTATATTTCTTATCTAAAAAAATCAATACAGAAAAGGCATCAGCCGCGCAAAGGAGGTAACGCGTCTGATGCCTTTTTCATAAAGCAAATCTGTTTATGGACAAAACTACTTCTCTGTTTCTTCTGTTGTATATATCCGGATCTCTCTGTCTTTCCTGCTGCAGGTGATCTCATCCGTGATCCCGTAGACCGCATTGCTGATCACATATTCTCCGTCATTGACGTAGACTTCGATCAGGTTCTTATCCACCAGCACTTCCAGACGGAATCCTTCCTTAAGCTCCGGCGTCTCGGAAAGAAGATGAGCTCCCTCAAATCCGGGGTATACACGGCTTCGGTCCGTACAGATATGATTTCCCTTTCTGGAAATCACATACCCGCCGATATCCACGCTCTCATCTGTCTCCAGATCGAAGACTGCCATGTAGCCGTCACCGGAATCCTGCTCTCCCAGAGATATTTCTTTCGAATAAGCGCCGCGGATATTCGGATGCATACGGAAGTAGATATGTCTGCCTTTCCGTTCCACAACACGGGGAGAACAGAACATTCCGATCCATCCTTCCTCTGTAACCTTTGGCATCCTGAGCCATGCTTCCATCACCCTTCTGCCTTCCGCATCCACTGTCGTCTGTGGAGCGTACAGATCCAGTCCGTAGTCGATAAAAGTATAATCATCCGGGATTTCCATCCGACAGGTTTCTTCGTCGAATTCCACCGGGAAACAGATGGACTGATTCTTTTCTTTCTCGTCATTCTTGAGCAGTTTCATAGGGGATACGAGAAGGACTTTTCCGCCCTCCGTCTCAAAGTAGTCAGGGCATTCCCACATCCAGCCGTAATCCGGTCCTTTCCACGCCTTATCCATGTAGGTCCAGGTGTGAAGATCCTCACTCCGGTAGAAGAGAAGTTCCCCGTACTGTTCATTCACTGTACTTCCGAGCACCAGATACCAGGCATCCTTGCCTCTCCATATCTTCGGATCTCTGGTATGAGTCCGGCCGCCCAGTTCCGCATCCATGATAGGCGGAATGATGACCTCTTTCCCATTCTCATTATCAAAATCAAACCCGTCTTCGGATGAGATCATAAGCTGTGCCGATTCAAACTGTTCGTTCAGGCATGTGTGAGGATCCTCCGGGTTTACCACCTCATATCTGACTCCTGTATACGCCAGATACATTCTGCCGTCCACTTCGATGGCACTGCCGGAGAAGCATCCGTTCTGGTCCTCCCTCCTGGATGGATAGAGGGCCAGCCCTTTGTGCTCCCAGTTTACCAGGTCCCTGCTCACCGCATGTCCCCAGTGCATGGTGCCCCAGCGGGGTCCATAGGGGAAATACTGATAAAACAGATGGTAGTATCCTTTGTAGTATATAAAGCCGTTGGGATCGTTTACCCAGTTATCCGGCGCTTTCAGGTGTAGTTTCTGCTGTTTCATACTGCCTCCGTATAATTGACTCCTGTCTCTTTATCAAAGAAATGCATTTTTGACGGCATGAACACGAAGTTGACTCTGTCACCGATCTGGCTGATCTCGTATTTTGAGACTCTTGCCACTGCCTGGGAACCGCCGAAATTGAAATACAGGTTGTTCTCATTTCCCATGACCTCTGTATCGGTGATCACGGCGTGCTGGGCGTTTGCGTTGTTCAGCTCCATGTTCTGTGCGTCCATCTTGATATCCTCGCCGCGGATACCCAGCACCATCTCGCCCTTGCGTCCATTCAGTTTTTTCAGCATTCCCTCGGAGAGAGTCATGGTGCTGCCATCGCCAAAGCGCACAGTGCCGTTATCTACTGTCACGTCAAAGAAGTTCATCTGCGGGGAGCCGATAAATCCTGCCACAAACTGGTTCACCGGATGGTCATAGAGTTCCATGGGCCTTCCCACCTGCTGGATCACCCCGTCTTTCATGATGACGATGCGGTCCGCCATTGTCATCGCCTCCACCTGGTCATGCGTGACATAGATCGTCGTCGCCCCGATCTGCCTGTGGAGCTTACTGATCTCCGTCCTCATGCTGACACGGAGCTTCGCGTCAAGGTTTGAGAGCGGCTCGTCCATGAGGAATACCTTTGAATTCTTTACGATGGCACGTCCCAGGGCAACTCTCTGGCGCTGCCCTCCGGAAAGGTTCTTCGGCTTCCGGTATCGGTATTCTTCCAGCCCCAGGACCTTGATCGCCCAGTCCACTTTCTGTTTGATCTGGTCCGACGGCATCTTCATGTTTTTCAGGCCGTAGCCGATATTTTTCTCAACGGTCATATGCGGATAGAGGGCGTAGTTCTGGAATACCATGGAGATTCCCCTGTCCCTTGGGGCCACTTCATTCATTTTCTTTCCGTCTATGTAGAGCTCGCCTCCCGTGATCTCCTCAAAGCCGGCGATCATGCGCAGCGTCGTTGATTTCCCGCATCCGGAAGGACCGACGAAAGCGATGAACTCTTTTTCCTCGATATTAAGGTTGAAATTGTCTACTGTGTTTTTATCAGAACCGGGATACATTTTACATACA
>DWVT01000212.1 GCA_019120075.1 Candidatus Mediterraneibacter excrementigallinarum | reverse complement strand
AGGCAACCCTGGAGGACGCCTATATATGGGTCTCAACCGGCTGCAGTTAACAACCTACCCGGGAAAAGGAAAATGAACCGTCATGTGCGGCCAGGTGTGGACTGTAACATCAGGCAAACGATGGACGATGTGCCGTGAACGGTGTACCGGCAGGGAAGTACTTGCGGGCTATCAGGAATTGTGATAGCATTTTCAGGAGAAAATGAAAACTTCTGAAGAAAGAAGGTACAGCGGGATATGGACGATTTTCAGAGGAGAGAAAAGCTGCGGCTGGAGATACTGGAGAACAGCGAGGAGAAGGAGCATTTCCATCAGGATATAGAATTGATCTATGTGCTTTCCGGGAAACTTGAGCTGAATATAGACGGGCAGAAGACGGAGATGTCGGCGGAGGACGTGCTGATGGTCAATGCCAATAAGCGGCACTACCTGAAAAGCTCAGGGGAGATCGTGTATGCCAGGCTCATGATCATGTACGATATGCTCAGCGACGTACTGAATGACTTTGACCTCATGTTCGTGTGCGACTCGACGAGAAATACGGACGCTGCCTATGACGGGATGAGAAAGCTGCTCCAGCAGCTTCTCGGGCATTACCTGAGCAATAAAGGGCGCACGGCGGACTTTGCGTATATCGCGATCTGCTATCAGATCATGGACTATATATGCACCCATTTCCTGATACGCTCGGCGTCTTCCCCCGGGGACGCAGAAAGTGATAAGTACAGGCAGCGCCTCCTGCAGATTGAAAACTATATCCGGGCGAATTACAGGTCGTCGATCAGCCTGAAAGAACTGGCGGATAAGCTGTACCTCTCAAATGGCTATCTCTCCAGATTTTTTAAGAAGAATTACGGGATGAGCTTTGCCGAATATCTCACAAACGTACGTCTCCATCACGCGGTAGACCAGCTTCTGTACACGGATATCCCTATTACCAGGATCGTATATGACAACGGATTCGCAAGTGTAGCGATCTTTAACAAGGCGTTTAAGAAAGAGTATGGGGAAACGCCGTCGGCGGTCAGGAAAAGGGCGGCGAAGAATCCCCGGGGAGAACAGCAGGCATTGTCGGAGGAACTGGAGAAAAAACTGGAAAATGCGCTCTGGCGTGAAGCGGATGACAGGAAAGAGAAGGGGGCAGGAAAAGCAGAGGCGGAAATCTCAGCGGCAGGCGGGGAACCGCTGAAGCGGATCTGGAGCAGGGTCATCAATATAGGCTATGCAGAGGACCTTCTCCGTTCAGAGGTACAGGAACATATTATACTTCTGAGGGAATCCCTGAGGTTTGAATACGTCAGGTTCTGGAACCCGTTTTCCAAAGAACTTTTGATCGACATAAACAACCCGGAGCATAAATATAATTTCTCGCGGCTGGATTCAATCCTGGATTTTCTTGTGAAGTATGATATAAAACCTTTCATTGAGCTGGAAAACAAGCCGAAACGGGTGGAAAAGACCACGACAAGTTCACTGATCTATGAACTGTTTGAAAATATCGAATCCATGGACAACTGGTGTGCCGTGGTAGAGGCATTCCTGCGGCATGCAGTATCGAGATACGGCCGGGAGGCGGTGAGCGGATGGAGATTTGAACTCTGGCTGGACGCGGACCGCCTGAACGATGATATTTATCTTCTGAACTATTTTGAAAAACTGAAAGCTGCCCGCAGCATCATCCGGGAGTATTCCGACGCACAGGTCGGCGGAAGCGGCATGCACGGATATGTGAAGGGGACGGAGAAGAAATCATCCTATATCAGGGCGTTCCACAGCAAGATCAAGGCAGCGGGAGCAATCCCCGATTTTATCACTCTGTATTCGTACGCCTACGATACTTTTGAGGAAAACGGGAAGACGGTCTCGAAGCCCAGCCCGGATGAAGACTTTATGAGCCATGTCATAGACAACTTCAGGAGGGACGTGGGAGACGAGCTGGATGACAGGGAAATATTTCTGACAGAGTGGAACCTGACGATCAGCGACCGGAACCTGATCAATGACAGTTGCTTTAAGGGAGCCTATATTATGAAGAATTATATCGATCTTATGGGAAGGGTCGATGCGATGGCTTATTTCCGGGGGAGCGACCGTGTATCCGAATCCTATGATACCGACGGCCTCCTGTTCGGGGGCATGGGGCTTCTGACCAGGGACGGCACCAAGAAGCCGGCGATGTTCGCATTCCATTTCCTGAACAGGCTGTATCCGGTCTACATCGGGAAAGGGGACCACTTCATCGCGACAAAGGACGGGCACGGGAACTACGGCATCGCCTGCCATAACTGCAAGAAACTGAGCTACAATTATTATTATGTGGAGGAGGACAGCCTGGACCGGGAGCACATGGCAAAATATTTTGAGGACGTGGACGGCCTGGAACTCTGCCTGGACCTGGCGGACGTGGAAGACGGGATATACCAGATGAAGATATACAGGATCAATAACGCGAACGGTTCAGTCCAGAGTATATGGAAAGAGATGGAATTCGAGTCGAACCTGTCAAGGGATGATATGAGATATATCCAGAAAGCCTGTGAACCCAAGCTGTCCATGCAGAAAGTCAGGGCAGGGGAAGGGCATATCCGCCTGGATATTTCCATGATGGCAAATGAGATAGCATACATAAACCTTACGCATATCGGATAAAAAGGATAAGGTCAGAAAAGGTCATGATAAATGATTCTTTTTTGACCTTTTCTTTTTGCTGGAAGTGAAAAAAAGGAAAGAAACCTGTAAAAATGTGAATAGTTGTCCCGCCAGGAAAAATATACAATCAAGACATAACAAAACAGCGGATTCAGAAAGGAGAAACGTATGAAATTCGGATTGATCACATCTATTTTTGAGGGCATGGGATTTAAGGAAGTCGTGGACTTTGCGGCGGAAAACGGGCTGGAATGCCTGGAAGTAGCGTGCTGGCCCACATCCGGCGGGGCAAAGAGGCGTTATGCCGGTGTCAGCCACATTGACGCAGAGAACCTGACGATGGAAAAAGCGGAGGAGATCAAAGCGTATCTCAGGGTCAAGGGAGTGGAAATATCATCGCTCGCTTATTATCCGAACACCCTGGACCCGGATGAGGAGAAAAGAAGCGCTTATATCGCCCATCTCTACAGGCTGATTGATGCGTCCGCGCTGCTGGACGTAAATATGGTCACAACATTTATCGGGAGAATCCCGTACAAGAGCGTATCTGAAAATCTGGAAGAAGTGAAAAAGGTGTGGCCGCCGATCCTGGAGTATGCGAGAGATAAAGGAGTCAGGGTAGCAATCGAGAATTGCCCGATGCTGTTTACCGAGGATGAGTGGCCGGGAGGACAGAATCTGATGACGACGCCTGCGAACTGGCGGAAGATCTTCGAGATCCTTCCTTATGATAACTTTGGGATCAACTATGATCCGTCCCACTTTGTATGGCAGCAGATTGATTACATTAAACCGATTTATGAGTTTAAGGACAAAATCTTCCATGTACATTATAAAGATATCAAAGTGTATCCGGATAAACTGGCGGATGTGGGAGTTATGGCGGCACCCCTTGAGTATATGTCTCCTAAGCTCCCGGGACTGGGCGACGTTGACTGGGGAAAATACGTATCTGCCCTGACAGATATCGGATATGACGGATACACCTGTATCGAGGTGGAGGACAAGGCGTTTGAAGGAAGCCTTGAGGATGCAAAGAAAGCCGTGCAGCTGAGTATTAAATATCTGAGAAATTTTGTGATATAGTACAAAGTTATGAACCAAGAAAGGGGAAAGATATGAAGATCAAATTAGGTATCATCGGTTATGGAGGAATGGGAAAATGGCATGCACAGAACGCTCCGAGGGCTGGAGTCGAGATCGCGGCTGTGTGCGACATTGACGAAGTGAAGCAGAAAGAGGCTGTAGATGCAGGTTATAAGATGTATACAAGCGCGGACGAGCTTCTGAAGGACCCGGAGGTGAACACTGTCATCCTCACGGTCCCCAACTACCTGCACAAAGAAATGTGCATCAAGGCTGCGGAGGCGGGCAAGAACGTAATCACGGAGAAGCCGGCAGCGATGAACGTACAGGAACTCGATGAGATGGAAGCAGCGTGCAAGAAGGCGGGCGTATTCTTTACCTCACACCAGAACCGGCGATGGGATAAAGATATGCTCACAGTAAAGAAAGCGTATGACGACGGGCTTCTCGGGAATATCTTTACGATAGAATCAAAACTTCACTCTGGAAACGGGTATATGCATGAATGGCATATCTATAAAAAATATGGCGGCGGCATGATATATGACTGGGGAGTCCACCTCATTGATCAGATCCTGTTCATGATGCCCGGCGTGAAGGTGAAATCCATTTATGCGGATATCAAGAACGTACTCCATGAAGAGGTTGACGACTACTTTAAGATCATCATGAAAATGGAAAATGGCATTACGGCGCATATTGAGCTTTCGACATATATCTTAAAGTATCAGCCAAGATGGCTGGCGGCAGGAGACAAAGGGACGATGGTAGTCAACACCTTCGGCTGCGACGGGGCAATCTACAGGACAGGGAAGATGCTCGAGAAACTTCCGCCCCAGATCACGGAGACTGAGGCAGGTCCGACCAGGCAGTTCGCGCCTGTCCCGCCCGGAGGCATCGTGGAGGAGCCTCTCCCGGAAGTGCAGACCGACTGGGTGGACTTCTACAGAAATGTGGACGATGTGCTCAACGGCAGGGCAGAGTCAAAGATCAAGATCTCCGAGGTCAGGAGAGTGCTTTCCGTGATGGAAGCGGCATGGAAGTCCGCGGAAACGGGAGAAGCGATATTGTTTGAGTAAAGCTGCAGGGGCAGGGAGTGGATATTTCCTGCCTTGTTTGTAACGGCGACGAGCCAAAGCCCGGACTTGTCCGAGGCCTTGGCGACCGCTTGCAATCCCGGAATGTGCCTCCTGGCACTTCCGGTGATTTAAGGCAGAGTGTAAAAGGCATGTTTGTGAGGTCAGATATGGAAGAAAAAAATAAGGAAATCATCAGAACGTTTTATCGGGAATTTTTTAATGAACATATAGTGTCATCTGCGGATCGCTATGTAAAGGAAGACTATATCCAACACAATCCAGGCGTGGAACAGGGAAGAGAGGCGCTGAAGCAAGCGTTTCGGAAGAGATTTGAAGAAGATCCTGAATTTCGTCTGGATATCCAGATTATTATCGCGGAAAATGACATGGCTGCGGTTTACCTGAAAAATATTGACAGGGATGGAAACACGAACTGCCGTGTCGTTGATATTTACAGATTTGAAGACGGAATGCTTGCGGAACATTGGGATGTCCTTCAGAGCTGTAAATAAAGAGAAATAATTTCTGAATAACAGATGCAGGATGAACAAAAAGGGTGAAAGGCTCAAATGGAAGCTTTTCACCTTTTTTCGTCTAACAGAAAACTCCGTTAATTTTGCAGGTGTGATCAAAACGGAAAAGTGTGAGGTCAAAATTGCATGATATGTTTAATACCTTTTTGATATCCTGCGATTTTTTACATCAAATATTGACGTGCTTCTGGTCTGATGGAGTAAGGCTGAGCGGGTGTCATAGAGTTAAGATTAATACATCAAATGAAACACATCATAAAGAAAAGGAGAGAAAAGACATGGGAAAGATCAAAGTTGGAATCATCGGATGTGGAGGAATCGCAAACCAGAAGCACTTTCCGGCGCTGAAGAACAACTCAGACCTCAATGAGATCGTGGCTTTCTGCGACATCATTGTAGAGAGAGCAGAAAAGGCATGTGCGGAATTCGGAGCAAAAGGCGCAAAAGTGTATCAGGACTACCATGATCTCCTGGCAGATCCGGAAGTGGAGATCGTACATATCTGTACGCCGAATGTATCACACAGTGAGATAGCGATCGCAGCGTTCGAGGCGAAGAAGCACGTGTACTGTGAGAAACCGATGTCACACAGCCCGATCGAAGCGCTTAAGATGGTGGAGGCGTGGAAGAAATCAGGAATGCAATTCACTGTAGGTTATCAGAACCGTTTCCGCCCGGAAGTTCAGAATCTGCATGCGGCATGCCAGGCTGGAGAACTGGGGGATGTCTATTACGGAAAGGCACATGCTGTCCGCAGGAGAGGCGTTCCGACATGGGGCGTATTCATGGACAAGGCTCAGCAGGGTGGAGGTCCTCTGATCGACATTGGAACCCATGCGCTTGACATTACGCTCTGGTGCATGGACAACTATGACATCGACAGTGTGACAGGCTCTGTGTTCTATAAGCTGGGAGGTCTTCAGCAGGCGACGGAAGGAAACCTGTTCGGACCATGGGATCCGAGTACGTATGAAGTAGAGGACTCCGCAATGGGATTCATTAAGATGAAGAACGGAGCGACCATTCATCTTGAGGCAAGCTGGGCTTTGAATATTCTGGAGTCCCGTGAGGCGTCTACAACTCTCTGTGGAACGGCAGCAGGTGCTGAGATACACTCCGGAATGAGTTACGGAAAGAATGAACTTATTTACAACCGGGGAAGAAATGGCCAGTTGATGGAAGAGACGCTCTCTCCGGTCGGCGGTGTCGCATACTTCGGCGGAGGCGGCGGAGAAGAAGGAACGATCGACTGCCGTCAGTGGCTTGAGGCGGTGCAAAACGGTACACAGCCGCTCGTAAAACCGGAAGAGGCGCTTGTCGTTACTCAGATACTTGACGCGATCTACCAGTCCGCAAAAGAGGATAAAGAGATCAAATTTTAAGAAGTGAAGCACGTCCCGGCATGATCCGCCGGGACGGAAAGTATAACAGTGAGTGAGAATCGGAGGTATCATTATGGCTTTTGCGATGAGGATGAAATTAAATCCTGAGATCATAAAAAAGAAAACATTTAGAAACCTGTATATCAATGGCGCGAGGAACGGATTTGAGTTTGATGTACAGCTTGCATATTACAGAGGGCATTATCTGTCAGATATCGACCTTCTGGAGGTTTACCTGGATGGTGAAAAGATGCCTCAGGAAGCAGTGACGTTTGAACTTAAAGGAAAAGAGCTTCCTGTTTATAAGCTGACACATGCTGTGACAGAATTCTGGAATCAGGTAGAACCGGCAAAGATCCGTGTGATCAAAAAGGGTGGAGTAGAAGACGGGGAACATGAGCTGGAACTGAAGCTGATGCTTCGGGTACCGTATATGCAGATCGGACCGGATCATAATTTCATGCCCCTTGACAGCGGAGAAAAAGTAACAGTGAATGTGACGGAGTAAAGGGAGGATATACAGATGAGCAGAATAAAACTTGGAGCAACACTGTTCTGCTATGGAACAGAGTATGCAAGATATGAATATGATTTTGAAGAGTGTGTGAAACAGGCGGCGCTTGCGGGGGCAGAAGGATATGAGATCGTTGCGACGCAGATGATCCCTTCTTATCCGTATGTCAGCGATGAATTTCTCGGAATGATCCATGCGCTGAAAGAAAAATACGGTATTGGACCGGTATGCTATGCGGCGAACAACGATAAGGGAATGCGCTGTGACCGAAACCTGACAGATGACGAGATGCTCGCAGATGCGATCATCGATCTGAAGGGGGCGAATAAGATGGGCTGTAAGATAATGCGTATCCAGTATATGATGTCCCCGGAAGCATTTGAGCGTCTGGCACCGTATGCTGAACTATTTGATGTGAAATGTGGAATTGAAATACACAATCCCGAGACTCCGGGTTCGCCGACAATGCAGAAATATTTGGAGGTTGTTAAGCGGACCGGTTCAAAGTATCTTGGATTTGTTCCGGATTTCGGATTCCTCTCTGTCCACCCGAACAGACCGCAGTGGATCAAGGCTTTGGAGGCGGGCGTAAAAGAGGAACATCTCCAGCTTGCGGCACAGCTTCGCCGGGATGGTGTCAGTCAGGAAGAGGCAGTGCAGAAGGTGATGGCAGCGGGCGCTTCACCGGCGATCATGCCTGCAATCGCAGGAATGTTCGGGTTCGTACAGTTCCATGATGAAAAGGATCTCCCTGCGCTGCTTGAGGAACTCCGGGAAATCCTTCCGTACAGCTTTGAGTGCCATGGAAAATTCCACTATCTGGATGAGGAATGCCATGAGGCAAGCATTCCGTACGATAGGATACTTCCCCTTCTTGTAAAAGAAGGCTATGACGGATATTTGATCTGCGAGTATGAGGACGAGCTCTACTGCGGAGGAACAGAGTTTACAAAACGGCAGATGATCATGGAAAAGAGACTGCTCGGAATAGAGTAAAAAGAAAAAATACGATTGCTTATGCAGGGAGGTAAGAAAAAGTGAAAAGTAGTACCTCAGTCTCCGCAGGGAGGCTCAGTAAGAAAACAATGTTCGCCTATGGGCTGGGTGATTTTGCAAGTAACCTGACAAATTCATTTATGGGAAGTTATCTGTCGATATTTTACACAGATGTGGTAGGACTGACTCCGGCGGTAGTATCAGCCATTATGCTGATCGCCAGAATCTGGGATGCGATCAATGACCCCATGTTTGGCGCAATTGCAGAGCGGACCAACACGAAGAAAGGGCGGTTCCGTCCATACATCTTCTATTTCACTCCGTTTCTGGCTCTGGCGGCAGTCCTGACATTTACGACATTCGGTGGTTCAGGCGGAGCGGTTTATGCAGCCATTACCTATATCGCATATGGCATGCTGTATACAGTTGTCAACCTGTCTTACGGTTCTCTGTCTACAGTTATGACAACGAATCCGGAAGATATCTCTCAGCTTACAAGCTGGAGAATGATGGGATCCAACTTAAGTGCGGTTGTTCTGTCTGCACTTTCCCCGATGATCATGGGCGCGATTTCAGGGAGCGATACATTTACAGAATCCAGTTATACGATCACAATGATCATTTACGCGGTACTGTCAATTCCTATGTTTTATTTTGTATATGCGAACTGTAAAGAAGTGGTCATGCCGGTTAATGAAGGTCAGAAAGTACCGCTCTCTTTAAGTCTGAAGACAGTGGTGACGAACAAACCGCTTATGCTGGGATTTTGTATGATGATATTTCAGATGTTTGCGTTTTTTGGACGTCTGGGCGTAGTTATATACTATATTATTTATGTGATGGAGAAACCACAGTATATCAGCATTTTTATGTCTCTTCCGTCCATTATGACAGTGATAGGAATTTTCCTGACAAAAAACTACATAGTAAGATGGGGAAAAAAGAAGGTGACCGCAGTAGGGTATATCGGGGCAGGCGTTACGCTGATAGTGATGTACTTTGCAGACCCGTCGAACTTTGCACTGATGGTGATACTCCATGCCCTTTATGGCTTCTTCTGCTTTAGCTTCCCGATCCCGATGTCCATGATCCCTGAGGCGATCAACTATCAGGAAGACCGGACCGGGATCCGGACTGACGGGCTTGCCTACGCTGCTACCTCTCTTTCAACAAAAGTAGGTAATGCCTTTGGTCCGGCAATGGCTCTGCTGATCATGGGTGCATTCGGATATGTAGCGAACGCTCAGCAGACAGCGGAAGCTATGGAGGGCATAAACCTGGCAACAAACCTGGTGTTCGGTATCTGTTATCTGCTGGCACTTATTCCTTTGGCGTTCTATCCGCTTAATGCAGAGAAGAACGCACAGATTCAGGCGAGTCTGGATGCGAAGAGAGATGCCCATCGAGCTGAAATAGCCAAAAAACAGGACAGCGAGGCAGAAAGATGAGACCATATGCATTTGGAGTAGATATTGGCGGTACAACTGTTAAGCTCGGGCTGTTTGAGACAGAGGGAAACCTGCTGGAAAAGTGGGAGATCCCGACCAGAACAGAAGAAGACGGACGGCAGATCATCCCGGATATTGCAGAAGCTATAAATGAGAAGATGAAGGCGAGAGGGATGACGCCGGATGATGTCCAGGGGATAGGGATCGGAGTGCCCGGTCCCGTCCTGAACGGGAGCATCGTGAACAGATGTGTGAATCTCGGCTGGGGCGTTATGGATGTGGCAAAGGAGATGGGACGGTTTACAGGAGTTGAGAATATTGCTGCGGGAAATGACGCCAATGTAGCCGCACTCGGTGAAATGTGGAAGGGCGCGGGAGAGGGACATGAAAATGTGGTCATGATCACTCTCGGGACAGGCGTCGGCGGCGGAATCATTCTGAACGGAAAGATTGTGTCCGGCATCCACGGAGCCGCTGGGGAGATTGGTCATATCAAAGTCAGCGAAGACGAGGCGCTTCCATGCGGCTGTGGAAAGAAGGGACATCTAGAGCAGTATGCGTCCGCCACAGGGATCGTGAGAAAGGCAAAGGAGCTTCTGCTTGACCCTGCGAAGGAGTCAGTGCTTCGTGATCTTGAGACAGTGACTGCAAAAGACGTATTCGATGCAGCGAGAAACAGGGACGGACTTGCAGAAGAAGTCGTCCGGTTCTCCTGCAGCAGGCTGGGGCGGGCAATGTCCTATATCGCCGACGTGATCGATCCTGAGGTGTTTGTGATCGGAGGCGGCGTATCAAGGGCGGGGGAGATCCTTCTCGATACGGTGAAAAAGTATTACCGAGAGACAGTATTCCATGCTTCTGAGAATACGGAGATCGCGTTAGCAAAATGTGGAAACGACGCCGGAATGTATGGCGCGGTAAAGATGATCCTTCCGTGAGGCAGGAACCAGAGGCACCTGTCTGCAGGTGGATGTAAAAAACGGTTTGGTGAAAATCACAACTGAAATTTTTCTTTTCCGAAAATTTCAGTTGTGATTTTTTATAATTCCATTTTTTATTCTTATTTTTAAAGTGGACGGTATCTCCTTTAAGAGAATTCGGAGAAAAGAAAACGTTGACTATATTGCACAAAAATAAAATCGAAATATTGTGAAAAATGCTCAAAAATGTTATACTAGATTCGAAGTTAAGAGAAAAGGAGGTACTATGTATGAGTAGTATTGTAATGAATAGAGTGATCACAGAAAATCAGGAGAGAGCAAAAAAAACTTCTCTGATCGAGAAGATCGGCAAATATATCACTGAGACTTCAGAAGTGGCGGCTCCGGGCGTGTTTGCAATGAACAATACGTATTACCGTCCGGCAAAATAAGACAAAATAAAAATTTATCCTTTGGGATATATCGGAGGAAAACGTCGGGATCGCGGCAGCTATGCTGTGATCTTTGCACAGACAACAAAGAGCGGTTTTGGCTGTCACAGGTGATCTGTTCAGCCGGAACCGCTCTTTTACTGTTTCTACTCATGATGATGACCGTGGCTGTTTCCCTTTCCGCTCCTATTGCCGTGCCCGCCTGGAGTGCAGGAATCGGAAGCGGGGCTGATGTCGGAAGAGTCATCCCAGTACTTGCCGAAAGAGAGTCCCTCCTCATGGGTGTCGAGCATTTCCTGTGCGTCACCTGAGTGGCAGTGTACATTGAAGTGCCTGGAAGTGCAGGATTCTACATTTTCCATGATCTCGTCATGCCGGGAGGTATTTTCACAGGCAGCGGTGAGATCCATCAGGCCGTCGTGAGACAGATAGTTTTCGATGATCTGATCCGAGAGCAGTGTCTCTATGGCGTCAGAATAGTCCATATACTTGATGTCCAGCGAATCTGCCAGGTCATTTCCGTCCTCATTCCAGCCCGCTACGGAGACAACCTTGTCAAAACGGTTTATGCCCAGCTCCAGGGAAGGATTGATGTCGATGCTGATAAACGCGTCAGGGGTAAAGTACAGCCAGGAGCCGCCGGCAAGGAAAAGGACGGCAAGGCAGGCTGCGGCCGCGGCAAACCAACGGAAGGCCGGGAAGCGCAGGCGCCTTTTCCGATAGACATTCCGGGAGAGGTATTCCATCGTATGATCTTTCAGCCGGTCTTCGGCATGGATCTGGTCAAATGCTTCTTTCCACTGCTTATTCAATGTCCGTCACCTCCTCCAGTTCTTTTTTCAGGATCTTTCTGGCCCGGGTCAGAAGAGTGTACACTGTGTTTACATTCTTTTTCAGGATACGGCTGATCTCCTCCGCAGAATATCCTTTGTAATAATAGAGATACACCACGTCCTTGTACTTGGGGGGAAGAGAAAGAACCGCTTCCAGAAGTTCCGTATGCTGTAGTTCCTGTGCCTGGGGCGTTTCGATCAGAGTGTCCAGGGAAACGGTCCGGCTGCGGAAAACATTTTTCTTCCTCGCTCCGCATGTCTTTGCCCCTCTCCCTGTTTCCGTGATGTCCTGAAGAAGATCACTGCAGCATGTTTATCTACAGTTATATTCTCTGTGATGTCTGCCTGAACCCGTGCTGTGATGCCCGAAGCCTGCATGGTGCCCGTGTGCACCGTACTGACCGGATCCGTTACAATTCCCGTCTGTGCGGTACTGTCCGGCTCTACCCTGATATCCGCCGGCGCTGTCGCGATAGTCGCAGACCCCGTCTCCGTCCTGGTCGGTAAATGTATGGGCGCCTCCGCAGA
>DWVT01000211.1 GCA_019120075.1 Candidatus Mediterraneibacter excrementigallinarum | reverse complement strand
CTCAACGCAAATCTTAAAAAATTCTTATCATCTCACGACATGGTCCGCTTGTTATTTCCGGACAAGTACGTTAAACTAATCTGTAACAACAAAACTTCTGAGAGGAGTGTGTCAGTACTATGGCTGAAAATATGACTAAACAAAAACTCCCAATCGGGATTGAAAATTTTGAAGATATCCGCCGGGAAAACTTTTATTATGTCGATAAAACCGGTCTGCTCCGGGAGCTTCTGAACAACTGGGGATTAGTAAATCTTTTTACCCGTCCGAGGCGCTTCGGAAAGTCTCTGAATATGAGCATGCTGAAAAGTTTCTTTGAACTTGGAAGCGACGCCGGGCTGTTTGAAGGTCTTGAAATCTCAGAGGAAACGGAATTGTGCCGGGAGTATCAGGGGCAGTTTCCAGTTGTCTCTGTTTCGCTGAAAGACGTAGAGGCAGATGATTTTATCACCGCCCGATCCAGAATGTGTTCGATCATTGGAAACGAGGCGCTCCGCTTTGGATTTCTGGCGCAGAGTGAAGCGCTGTCCGACACGGAAAAAAGGAGATACAACGGACTGATCCATACGGATGAACAGGGCGATTTTCTGATGTCGGAGGAAGTACTCACAGGCAGTCTCCTGACCCTGTCTGCTCTCCTCCATAAACATTACGGGAAAAAAGTGATCGTTCTGATCGATGAATATGATGTTCCTCTGTCAAAAGCAAACGAAAAGGGATATTACGATCAGATGGTCTCCCTGATCCGCAGCATGTTCAGCCGGGTTTTAAAGACAAACAGCAGTCTGTATTTTGCGGTCATGACCGGTTGTCTCCGCGTGGCAAAGGAAAGTATTTTTACAGGACTCAACAACATCAAAGTCCTCTCCGTCACCGACGTCCGTTTTGACGAATATTTCGGTTTTACCGATGACGAAGTACGGGAACTTCTGGATTATTACGGGCTGTCCCGCCACTATGAGACAATCCGGGAATGGTATGACGGATATCACTTCGGAGACATTGACGTTTACTGCCCGTGGGATGTGATCTGCTACTGTGATAAACTGCGGGCGGATGACCGCGCCCTCCCGGAAGACTACTGGAAAAACACAAGCAGTAATGATGTGATACGGCATTTTCTTGAACAGGCGCGGGGTATAACAAAAAGAGAAATTGAAAACCTGATATCCGGAGGTACGGTGACAAAAGAGATAAATCAGGAGCTGACATACAAGGATCTGTATTCTTCCATTGACAATATGTGGAGTGTTCTGTTTACTACAGGCTATCTGACACAGCGAGGCAGACCGGACGGAAAAAAGCTGACCCTTGCCCTTCCGAACAGGGAGATACAGGATATCTTTACAGAACAGATCGGTTCATGGTTTCTTGAGACTGCCCGCAGAGACGGGACCACACTCAGCGCGTTCTGTCAGGCATTCCAGGAAGGCGACGCTGCAGAGGTGGAGGACCGGTTCAATGAATATCTGAGAAAGACCATCAGTGTACGCGATACGACCGCGCGAAGAGAACAGAAAGAGAATTTTTATCACGGTCTCCTCCTCGGACTTCTCGGATTTAAGGACGCCTGGTATGTCATATCCAATCGGGAATCCGGGACGGGGTACAGCGATATACTGGTCGAGATCGATGAAGAGAAAATCGGGATCGTTATCGAAGTGAAATACTCTGAGAGCGGAAACCTCGACCAGGAATGCGAGACTGCCCTCCGTCAGATCCGGGAGCGGGATTATACATCTATGCTCCATGACGACGGAATGGAAACGATCCTGGAATACGGACTCGCATGTCACGGGAAAAAGTGTATGGTAAAGATCCGGAGGTCCCTGTAACCAGTATACCGTTCGTCAAATAACCGGACTGATCGCTCAGAATGCTTTTTCGAATGCACGGGTTCTATAGAAAATAGGAATAAGATGGAAGCAGAAAAGGCAGCGCACTGATCCTCACTTCAGTCCGCTGCCTTTTTCCAGTCACGCCTGTGCCTTCACATCCTTCTTCTTAAGCCACAGCACTGCCGCCCCGGCAAACACTGCGAAGAACACCGCCACGCTCACCAGGAACGGAACCGGATTTCCTCCCAGAATATCCTCTGACTTATTTGAATTCATTCCTGCCATCATAAGGGAGTAGGGCCAGTAAAGTTCCCATCCTTTATTTATGAAGAGAAATCCCATGATGCTCCCTGCCAGCGCAATACCTATGGGCACGGCAAAACTCCGGATGACCATGGACAACAAAAGCTGCAGCGTCCCGATCGCCGCGGCGGCAAGAGTTCCCCGGAGCATCCACAGTACCGTATCCAGCGGCGCCACACCCGGGAGCCCGCAGAGTTTTCCACAGACAATATACAGGAGAAAGACCCAGACCTGGGTAAACAGTGTGACCCGGAAGATCACCGCCAGCTTCCCCAGAAATACGTCCCGCACCGGAACCGGCGCCGTCATCAGCACATTCCAGTTGCTGTTCAGATGCTCCAGCCGCCACAGGTAGGAGCAGTAGAGAGCGATCAGAGGCGCGTAGAACAGCCAGGAGTAAAACAGGGTAAACTGAGTCCAGAGAGAGTACCACTCCTCCGTCAGCAGCCCCACGTTGTTCAGATAGTTGGCGGTTCCCATGACCGCCGGGATGATGGGGATAAAAATGCAGGCGCACCAGATAATAGAATGTTTCAGTTTCATATTTTCCGCCTTGATACATCGAAGCAGCATCTCTTACACTTCCTTTCTTAAAAAAAACCATTTTCCAATCAGGTAGATCACCGCTCCGGCAATGAGGAATCCGATGAAAGATACCGCCGGAAGCGGCTGGTAATACAGATATATCGCCTCGTCCGTCGTTCTCTGCCAGTCCACTCCCGCTACGGAGAAGATCCCGAAGTATCCCCACAGCACCAGGCGGTTCACCGCCGCCGGAAAGAACATGGAGAACAGTCCCAGGAATCCTCCTGCGATCCCCACGATCAGCGGCAGGATCTGGTTGTCGCTGATCAGAGAAAGCACATGCTGGATACTCAGGATCACAGCTCCCACCGCTGTCATGGCGATGAAATGCTCCGCAAACATGTCCGGACGGATCCGTTCCGTAAATCCCATCACCTTTCCCAGAAGGATCAGTCCCAGCGTCTCCCCCGCGCTGAAGACAATAAGGTATTTCAGTTCAAACAGATATTTTATATCGTAAAATCTCCCCGGTTTTTCCAGTGTGTAAAGCAGCTTCAGCGTGTTTCCCTTGATCTCCATGTCACAGAGCCGGCTTGCCACCACCGAGAGCATCACCGGCATGAAAATAGCATTCATCGTGGACATGCTGTAGAGAAAATACTGGTATCCTGTCGCCAGGTCCATGTCATCAAAGTTTCGCACTGACGCCAGAGTCCACAGAAGGAGCAGCGCCAGAAAACCAACCGGCACAAGCCAGACATACCGGGTACGCAGTTTTCTCTGCTCCGCAAGGAAGAGATGCTGCCGCGATGCCGCCGGCTTCCGTGCATCCTGTCCCTGCGTTTCCCGCCTCTGTGCCGCCGGTCTCATGCTGCTCTTTTTTTCCTCTTTTCCGCTCATAATCCTGCTCATAAGCTCACCTTCTTTCCGGTCAGCTTCAGGAAGATGTCTTCCAGGCTCATCTGCTGCTCCTCCAGCCGGAGCAGTCCGATATCGTGATCGTGGAGGATCCGTCCGCACCGGAGAACCTTCGCATCCTCCACCGAATCCAGGAGCAGCTCTCCGCTCTCTGCATTCTGTCTCACCGGAAGCTCCGCCCGGGCCAGGATGCGGTACGCTCTCCCGTCATCTGTGGTACGGATCCGGATCCTGTTCCGGCTGTGCTGATGGAGGCTTGCCAGGGAGTCCTGGAAAAGGAGTTCGCCCTGATTGATAATCCCCACATGAGTCGCCATCTGGTCAATCTCACTCAGAAGATGGCTGGACACAAGGACTGTCATGCCGAACCGTTCCGGCAGAGAACAGATCAGTTCTCTCATCTCCTGAATTCCCGCCGGATCCAGCCCGTTGGTAGGCTCATCCAGAAGGAGCAGCCTGGGACGTCCCAGAAGCGCTGCCGCGAGCCCTAGCCTCTGCTTCATCCCCAGGGAATAATTTTTCACTTTTTTATCCTGCTGATTCTCCATCCGCACGGTTTTCAGGACCGAGTCAATCTCCGACTCCGGGATTCCTTTCAGGGTGCAGATAATCTGGAGATTTTCCCGCCCGCTCAAGTGCCCGTAGTGTGCCGGGGACTCGATCAGGGAACCGGTATGTTTCAGTATCTTCAGCCGGTTTTTCTCCTCCAGCGGAGCTCCGAAGATCCGGATCTCCCCGCCGGTGGGCTTCGCAAGTCCTAAAAGCATCTTCATGGTCGTGGATTTTCCCGCGCCATTTGGTCCCAGGAAGCCGTAGATACTTCCCGTGGGGACGCACAGATCCAGATTTTTCACCACATACTTCTTTCCGTATCTCTTTGTCAGAGAATCTGTTGTTATGATATGTTCCATGGTATTGTCTCTCCTTTCATCGCCGCGGCGGGATGCTCAAGACAGCTGACTGAATTTCTGCTGCGCTCGTCTCCGCCTTTGTCCGGCTTCTCCTACAGTGTAGAGGTCACCGCTTATCCGGCGATGAAGGCCACCTTATTTTTACCTTAATTCCAGCAAAATCCGGTCCCCTCTCATCTTATCCGTGCTATACTCTGAACAGAAAACTATCCGGAAGGAGACGATATCAATGAACCTGTACGACAGCAGGATCCTGCTCGTAGATGACAATATAGAACTTGCGGACATGGTCCGGGATATGCTGAGGAGGAACGGCTACGCCAATGTTTCCTGCGCCCACACCTGTGAAGAGGCGATGCGCGTGTTCCGAGAAGAGTCGCCCCAGCTCGTGATCCTGGACATCATGCTCCCCGACGGGGACGGCTTCACCCTGTTCCGGAGGATCCGGGATATCTCCGATGTACCGATCCTGTTTCTCTCAGCAAAGGACGAGGACAATGACCGTCTCTTCGGTCTGGGTCTTGGAGCCGACGACTATATCACCAAACCGTTTCTCTCCCAGGAACTGCTCCTGCGGGTGAATGCAGTGCTGAAGCGGACCTATTTTCCCTCCACCAGGATGCCCTACTCTTCCGGTGGAAATGCCCCAGGGGGATCCGTGAACCGGTCCGGCGATCCTCACTTCCCGGATTCCGGCTTCAGTCCATCCGCTCCCGGGGAGCCGGATGTCCTCATACTTGGAGAGCACCGCATCTCCTTCGCGGAGGCGTCTGTGACCTTCCGTGGAAAGACCACATCCTTCACCGCAAAAGAGCTCCAGCTCCTGAGAAAACTGGCACAGAACCGGGGAAACATCGTCACCTTTGACGCTCTCTGCATGGCTGTGTGGGGAGATTCCTACTACGGTTACGAGAACACACTGATGGTACATATCCGTCATATCCGGGAGAAAATCGAGGATGATCCCTCATCCCCGAAATGGCTTCTGACTGCCCGGGGACTGGGATATCGTCTGAAGAAAGAGGAGAAGACCGATGAAAAGCCTGTTTAAGATCATAAGGCGCTACATTTCCAGCACCATACTGCTTGTTGTCTTTGTCGTGGTGCTCAACATCCTTGCACTGTCTTATGTAGCGCTGCAGTACGAGGAAGGACTCAATAAGATGGAAGGAACCTCTTCTACTTCCGTATCCCGGCAGATGGAGGATATTGCGTCCCAGCTCACAGAAACACCGGAAGGATGGCAGATCTCTCAGCAGGGCATCGACATCCTGAACGAGAATCAATATATCTGGGGAATGCTTCTGGATGAAAACGGAGATGCAGTCTGGGAATGGCAGCTCCCGGATGAGTTTCCCCGCTCTTATTCTCTGGCGGACGTAGCGTCCTTCAGCCGATGGTATCTGAAAGATTATCCGGTGCGGGTATGGGAATACGGGAAAGGGCTCCTTGTACTGGGGCAGGATCCGGACCGTTTTTTCCGGGTCATCCTGGTCTTCAACAACGTCTATCTGGACGCGCTCTACCAGTACATCGTTATATTTGTTGTGCTGAATTCGATCCTGATCTTCGGCCTGACGCTCTGGTTCGGTTATCGCTTTTACCGCTCCCTCCGCCCCCTCGCCCGGGGCGTTGACGCCCTTGCCGAGAGCCGTCCTGTCCTGCTGTCGGAAAAAGGGATAACGGAAGAACTTGCCCGGAAACTGAACCAGACCTCCCATATACTGGAACGCCAGTCCGAAAAGCTGCGCCAGAGGGATAACGCCCGTACAGAGTGGATCTCCGGCGTCTCCCACGACATCCGCACGCCCCTCGCCCTGATCACCGGATACGCTGAGGCGCTGGCCGCAGAAGAAACACTCTCTCCGGAAAATCATCAGCGCGCAGAGAGTATCCGCAGGCAGAGCCTGATCATCCGGCAACTCATCTCAGACCTGAACCTGACTTCCAAGCTGGAGTACAATGCCCAGCCTCTCCACATGGAGGAATACAGTCCGGCCGTTCTCCTCCGCGAGATCGCGGCGGATTATTATAATGAAGGGCTACAGGAATGTTATGAGATCGATGTAAAGATTTCGGATGAGGCGGAACAGATCCGCCTGACCGGGGACACCGGCCTGATGAAACGTGCATTGAGAAATGTGATCGGCAACAGCATCCGGCATAATCCGGACGGCTGCCGGATCAGTGCCCGTCTTCTTTCAGACACGGGAAATGTGATCTGGCGCTTCTCCGATTCCGGCCCCGGGATCCCGAAAGCAGTCGTGGATGTGCTCCAGGAGCGGGCGGAAGAAAACAGCAGTCTGCACATCATGGGGCTTCGTATCGTCGTCCAGATCATCTCAGCACATGGGGGACGGGTTCAGTTTCCGAGAAATGGGGATGGGGCTTACGGGGTAGAATTTATTCTGCCCGGAAAAGGAAATGAGGATGACCTGTAGTCAGGTATCCTCATTTTCTTTTCACATTAACAGAGTTCTCTCAGCAGTATTTCTGATATCTGCTGACTGATCTTGCAACTGCTCTCCTCAGCTTCTTTTCTTCCGGTATTCCTCTGCCACACGGATCCCCTCCGCTACACGGCATGCCTACAGATAGTAAATTTGCTTTCACTCTATCATTTATGCCTTACTCCAGCGCGGTCTGTTTCACCCGGTTCAGTCCCTTTGCCACCGCCGGGATACAGATGATGATCACCGTGATCACACCTTCCACCAGCAGGTAGCTGTAGTTATACAGGATCGGGTACAGGCTGCTCAGCGCCTTCGGGAAGTTCTCCGGCATATAGTCCATCCAGTAGAGATATCCTCCCAGCGCATGGAACGCTCCTCGTGCGATCACCGCAACGATATAACCCTTGATCAGACCATTTTTGCTCTTTGCGAAAAATCCCGCAACACCCAGAGCGGCGAAAGCAAGGATATAGTCACAGCACACCTGGAAGAAAGAAAGGACATAAGGTTCCTGGATAAACTGAAGAATACCGTATACCAGTCCCACGAGAATGCCCGCCTTCGGACCGTACCAGTTTCCAACAAGAACGATAAAAAGCATACTGCACAGCGTCACGCTTCCTCCCCACGGCATATTGAAGATCTTGATGTAAGATGTGATAAACGCAAGCGCCAGTGCCATCGCGCAGAACACAAGCTGCTTTGTCCCCATCTTCTTTCTCTCCGAAACTTTTCCCGCGAAGACGAGCGCCGCGATAAAAAGCGCCACGCCGATCACAATACATACCACATATCCGGCAGTCGTCAGACCGCCCTCTGCATTTACAAGAAAACTGAACATAATAAAACCCTCCTTATCTTCAAGACTGAAAACAAAAAGGGCTCAAAATAACACTCATTGAGAACGCATCCCTACGTTGGCATTATCCAAATCAGGTTATGGGTCGAAGTTTACAACTTCCTCTCAGCCTGTAATACAAGCTCCCCTTGTCATCAATCTTATTCAATTTTTATGTCCTTTAGAAGGATACCGCGAAATATGTCGGATGTCAAGTTTCATCGGACGGGTTTTCTTTATCCGCTCTGCCCCATACCTGCATCGTGTATGCCTTGGGAGTCTGTCCCACATATTTCTTAAACGTGTCGCTGAAATATCTGTAGTGATGATATCCGACAAGTTCACTCACCTCATAAACTTTTCTTCCTTCTTTCAGGAATTCTTTTGCATGTTCTATCCTCAGGTTTGTCAGATATTTTACATAGGACATTCCCACCTCGCTCTTGAAAAGCACGCTGAGATAAGCCGGGCTCATCTGCACCATGTCCGCCAGTTCATTCAGGCCGATATCTTCATTATAGTGCTGTTCGATATATGCAAGCAGTTCCAGGATCGTACCATGCCTGCTTCCGGTCTTTTCCGCTTCCAGGTATTTCCCGATATCCGAAATGATCCGCTGAGAATAGTTCCGTATCTGTTCTCTTTCTGTACATTTTTCCATTTCATGGAACGAAACCAGTTCATTTCTGGGGATATCTTTCCGATTCTCCTGAAGGATATCACACAGCATGCAGAGATATTTGTACACTTCCCGCCGCAGTTCCTGATCATCCGGATAGAGCAGTTCCAGTTCATCAAAGATTTCCTTTGCGGACCGGTAAAATTTCTCTACATTCTCATTCAGCATTCCATTGATCCCCTCTTCCAGGATCTTGCTGATCTTCTCCTGTCTTCTTCTGTTCTCCTTGTATTCGTTCTTTTCCCGCCTTGCCCTGAAACAGTTTTTTTCCACCGTCTCAAGCACTGCGTTAAGCTTTTCCATACTGATCGGTTTGTCAATATATCCCATAACGCCAAGACGCAGCGCTTTCTGCGCATACTCAAATTCCGTATAGCCGCTGATCACTACGAATGCCGTATCCGGACATACTTCCTTCGCAGCCTCTATCATAGACAGTCCATCCATTCCCGGGATCCTTATATCCGTGATCACAAGATCCGGTTTATATTTCTCGATGATATCCAGGCCATGGATCCCGTCGTAAGCCGAGCCCACCACTTCATAGTCGAGTTTCTGTCTTCCTATCATCGCCTTGATTCCCTCAACCACAATATACTCATCATCGATCACTACCAAACGGTACATTCTATATCCTCCCCGGTTTCTCCGGAACAACGATCCTCACCGTTGTTCCCTTTCCAACTTCACTTTTTATGGTAACTCCGTAATTTTCACCGTAATTGAGCCGGATCCTCTCCCTTACATTTTTTATCCCGTATCCATTCTCCAGGCGGCTCATATCCGCAACGCCCACACCGTCGTCTGAAATCTCGATCACGATCTTTGTTCCCTCTTTGCGCGCGGTAATGCAGATCTTCCCTTTTCCCATCTTCGGTTCCAGTCCGTGGTACATGGCGTTCTCGACAAATGGCTGGAGGATAAACGAAATGATCCTGCACGACAGCACATCTCTCTTTGCATCCACATACAGAGTAAAACGGTCATTATACCTGATATTCTGCAGTTTCATATAATCTTCTACCCTGCGGATGGAATCCAGCACAGTCATATATTTTTCCCCGTTGTTCAGCGACAGTTTAAAATTCTCCGACAGGGCGAGGATCATCTCCGCAATCTGATCATCCCCGTGTATGATCGCGAGACAGTAGATAGAATCCAGCGTATTATAGAGGAAATGAGGATTGATCTGGGACTGGAGAAGAAGGAGTTCCGCCTCACGTTCATTGAGTTTTGAAGCCATCAGTCTCTCGGAGAGTTCCAGATTCGTGTTTACCATTTCCTTGAACTTATTTCCGATCCGGCCCACTTCACTGTCGTCGAACTCTTCCGTAATATTTCTCTCACCTTCACCCACACTGCTGATCGTCCTCTCAAGCTGCTTCAGAGGATTCGTGATACTCCGGGAGATAAATCTTGCCAGAATAAAACAGAGGGCTGCGAGTACAATACCCCAGGCTATCACGATATTGCGCAGGCTCTTGCTTGTAACATTGAGTTCATCTTTCTCCACGGCATTTACCATACTCCACCCGGTCAGTGAATTTTCTGTAGAAGAAAAGACATAATTCTTATTTTCCTCTTTTCCGGTAAACGCATTCAGAACATCCGTAATCTCATCGGAATCGCTGTCACTGAACACCAGCCAATCTCCATGATCGCGGTCCACGATCATATACATACTGGTCTTATATCCCTCGTCCCCTTTGA
>DWVT01000210.1 GCA_019120075.1 Candidatus Mediterraneibacter excrementigallinarum | reverse complement strand
TGGTTGACAAAATAAATCTGGCGGCTGTCCAAGTCTGTACCGTTGAAATAATCTGAAAATTTTTCTTATTCAAATTTTTTATTGATTTTTTCTCTCAACTATGATACCGTATTAATTGAAGAAGCGGTTTTTTACCGTACAGTCTTTTAAGACTCACGCGGCGTACTCGCTTCTTTTTTTATATTTACCATATCATACAGATACATCCCATGCTCCATTCGTCTTACTACCAGCACTGCACTGTAAATATTCATTCTCTCGACTTCTTCATTTTCCCCTCTGACCTTCACAGCAAAACATACATCATACCGATACCATCCTTCTGATGCATCCTTCTGGTGTTTTGTCTTTTTGTTTTCAATCCATCTCCTGTTTTGGGCACTGGAAATCAATTCCTCTATAATCTGCGACGCATTCGCTTTTACCTTTGCAAATGCACCTCTCAGAGACTTTGTATATTTCGACTCCGTATATTCATCAGGGAAATCTCCTGCGATGCTGATCTTATCATTGTATTCCCTGACGAAATATTCCTTCCCAACATATTTTTTCAGGTACTTTTCCACATCATTCCACGGAATATTTTGTTTGCCTATAAAAATAATATCATTGATCGTCGGAATACTTTTATCTTCTTTCGTAAGATCTCCTCCTGCTCTTCTTTCAACATCTCCTCCAGCCTTCTCAATTTTGCTTTTCTCTACAAAAATTTGAATATTGCTGTGCCATGATACTACGCCCCCTTCTTCTTCACATAGACAAGCTGGATATCGTACCCCAGCTTATCCAGCATATCTACGAAGACTTTATTGATAATGCCTTCCTTCTTATTTATCAACCGGCTTACATACGGAGCAGAAGTACCGACCAGCTCTGCAAGCTGCGCCTGTGTGACGCCTTCTTCCAGACATTTCACTTTTACATCAATTTCGATATTATTTTTAACCATATTGTAAACTCCGTTTTCTGCAATTAAATTTCACGATTCAGATAATTGATTGTAGCACAAATCTATAATTATTTCTATCCCCAAAAGGGGCAAAAAAACAAAAGACACCCGACCTGAGCCGGGTGCCACGAAATCCACCAGCAGTACGGAACGTCTTTCTGATCAGTTCTGTATTTATAATGATCTCCTTATACCAAACTGTCATAACATTTTTCTCATCATACCATACTGTGCTTTTATAATAAGCAACGCTTAACTATATCAACCCATCCATGATCCGCACCGTCATCCTGTTCTCCTCCGGATCCACATCCAGCACGCACTGGCGTATCGCCGGGATGAGCACTTCCCCGTGGCTGTCCGAATCTACGATATATACTTCATTCGCCCCTGTCTCCATGACGTCACGGAGCACACCGAAATGTCCTTCCTCCGTGAACACATCCATCCCGATCAGATCGGCGATATAATATTCATCTTCATCCAGTTCTACAGCATCCTCCCTTGTCACGAGAAGACTTTTGCCCTTATACTTCTCAATATCATTGATATTGTCGATCCCTTTGAATTTCACTATCACAAACTGCTTGAAAAACTTCACGGACTGGATCTCAAGCCCGATCCGCTCTTTTCCCGTATCAAGCAGCACGTTTTTCAGTTCTTTGAAACGGGCGGCGTTATCTGTTGTGGGAAATACCTTGACTTCTCCACGGATCCCGTGAGTGGATGAGATAACCCCTACCTGAAGAAACTGCTCCATTTTCTGTCTCCTTCAAAATCCTGTTGTTTTTCTTTCCTCTGTCCGTCGCGATACCCGGGCAGTTCACGGCTAAGCCGGTCTACGCTCCGCTTCGGTCCGCGCTAAGCGAATGTCCGCTGGATGTTCAGCGCCGCTGCCCGTTGCCCTGCAAATGCCTGCTCGTGCAAGCACGGCAGCCGCTTCCAGGGCTTATCGCACAAGAAAAGGGCAGATCTCCACTGATGCGGAGACTGTCCCTCTCTCTGATCATCCTTTTAAACGATGTCAACAACGACTCTCTTATCTTCCTTTGCCGCTGCCGCTTTTACCACAGAGCGGATCGCTCTGGCGATGCGTCCCTGTTTTCCGATCACTTTGCCCATATCGCCTTCTGCGACATGAAGCTCAAGCACGGTAGTACGCCCTTCTTTCTTTTCATTGACCGAAACTTCATCCGGATTATCCACGAGGGCTTTTGCGATAACTTCAACCAACTCTTTCATTTACGCGCACCTCCGCGAAAACAACTAATACTTATTTCTCGATTCCTGCTGCCTTGAAGATCTTTCCGACAACCTCTGTCGGCTGTGCACCTGTGTTAAGCCATTTCTTCGCTGCTTCCTCGTCTACTTTGATAGCGCTGGGCTCCTGGTTCGGATCGTATGTTCCGATCTCCTCGATAAATCTTCCGTCTCTCGGGGACCTTGAGTCAGCTACTACGATTCTATAAAAAGGAGCTTTCTTCTGTCCCATTCTTCTTAATCTGATCTTTACTGCCATTTTCTTTCACCTCTTGTTTTTTCTTTTTCTCTTTGTTTCATGTTTCTGCCCTCGGCACGCCGCAGATACGGTCCGCTGTCTCAGGCAGGATCTATGTGTTAAAAGGGGAGTTTGAACCTGCCCCTCTTTCCACCTCTGCCGCCCATCAGTCCCGGAAGTTTCTTCATCATCTTCCGTGACTCATTGAACTGTTTCACCATGCGGTTCACTTCCGCAATATCAACTCCGGCTCCTTTTGCGATCCGGTGTTTTCTCGACGGATTCAGAAGATCCGGGTTCCGTCTCTCCTCCGGAGTCATGGAGTAGATCATGGCTTCCATTCTCGCCATCTTCTTTTCATTTTCCTCGGAATCAAGATCCGGAAGCTTACCGGCCTTTCCGCCCATGCCGCCAAGTCCCGGCATCATGCTCATGATGCTGGACAGGCCGCCCATCTTGCGCATCTGCTCCATGCTGTCGAGATAATCTTCGAAATCAAACTGGGCTTTCTTCATCTTGTCGGCCATCTTTTTGGCCTTGTCTTCATCCATCTCTGCCCCGGCTTTTTCGATGAGAGTAAGGACATCCCCCATTCCGAGGATACGGGACGCCATACGGTCCGGATAGAACTGTTCCAGATCCGAGAGCTTTTCTCCCATACCTGCATATAGGATCGGTCTTCCCGTCACCGCACGGATGGACAGGGCTGCACCGCCTCTTGTATCGCCGTCAAGCTTTGTGATGATCACACCGTCAATGCCGATCTTTTCGTTAAAGCTGGAAGCCACATTAACCGCATCCTGTCCGGTCATCGCGTCCACAACGAGAATCGTCTGGTGGACTGTCACCGCTTCCTTTATCTCCTGGAGCTCCGCCATCATATCCTCATCGATATGAAGACGTCCCGCCGTATCCAGGATCACAATATTATTTCCGTTCTTCGCCGCATGTTCCACCGCTGCCTTCGCGATATCCGCAGGTCTGTTTTTATCACCCATGGAGAATACCTCCACGCCCTGCTTCTCACCGTTTATCTGCAACTGTTTGATCGCAGCCGGGCGGTAAACGTCACATGCCACTAACAGAGGCTTCTTTCCTTTTAATTTAAATTTCCCTGCCAGCTTCGCAGTGGTCGTCGTCTTACCTGCTCCCTGGAGACCGGCCATCATAATGACTGTCATGGCGCTGCCGGGCTGAAGCTTGATCTCCGTCGTCTCGGATCCCATCAGTCTGACCAGTTCCTCATTTACGATCTTGATCACCATCTGTCCCGGGTTCAGGCCGTTCATCACATCCTGCCCCACAGCTCTCTCCTGAACGTCCTTAATAAAGCTTTTTACCACTTTAAAGTTGACATCCGCTTCGAGAAGCGCCATCTTTACTTCTTTCAGAGCAGCCTTGACATCGTCCTCGGTAAGTCTGCCCTTGCTGCGCAGGTTCCTGAACACATTCTGAAGTTTTTCTGTTAAGCTGTCAAATGCCATTCTATAACTCCTCTATGATCATATCCGAGATTTCCCGGATACGCGCCGCCATTTCACCGGGATCTTTCTTGTCCCGTTCATACTCTGTAAGTGTCTCTCCGATCTGGTTAACCTTCTCTCTGACAGAGAGAAATTTTTCTACCAGATGAAGCTTTGCCTCGTAACCTTCCAGCGTCTTCTGGCACCGCTTTACGAGGTCATGCACTCCCTGCCGGCTGATCCCGGCCTGTTCCGCGATCTCACTGAGAGAGAGATCTTCAAGAACAAACTGCTCATAGATCTCTTTCTGATGTTCGGTGAGAAGCTCGCCGTAGAAATCATATAATAATGTCTGTTCTAAAATCTCATTCATCGCTGTCACCTCTGGTATCATACACGAAAGCAGGGAGGCTGTCAAGTATTTTTTCTTTACACCTGTTGCGAGGACGCATGCGGACGGCGGTCAGGTGCAAACTGTAACTCACACCGCCAGGAGCCGTTCTACATTGACAAGCCCCCATCCGGCCTCTGTCCCCGGATATTTTACACAGGACTCTCTCAGTTTCAGCTTTACTTCCACGTTTGTCATATCCGGATATTTTGACAGCAGGCAGGCCGCGGCTCCGGACACGACCGGAGTCGCCATGGAAGTCCCGCTCTTCATGACATAAATGTGTTCTCCAGGCAGAGAATAACGGCCGTTGCAGCTGATGATGCCCGTTCCCGGCGCAAACACATCCGGCTTTATCACGCATTCCTCAGTCGGTCCTCTCCCGGAATAATTCAGCCTTTTTCTTCTCCCGGCTCTTCCCGCCGGCATATCCGGCACCCCTGCCGTGATGACTTTCCTGCTGTTTCCCGGCACAGCCACCGTTCCCGGTCCGGGTCCATAGTTTCCCGCCGAGACGACGACCACAAGACCGGCGTCCCAGAGCTGCTCCACTGCATTCAGAAGTCTTCTCTTCTGTTCACAGGCAAGTTCAGGCTGAGTTCCCACGGAAATATTCACGATCCTGACCCGGAACTGCTCTTTCACTGACAGGATCCATTCAATCCCCCGCACCACCTTATCCACATCACCGTCCCCGTTTTTATCAAGTACCTTTGCGATCAGAAGTTCCGCTTCGGGCGACATCCCCGCATATATTCCTTCCGACGCCCTTCCATTCCCCGCAAGGATCCCTGCCACATGGGTTCCATGACCGGAATCGTCATAGATATCTCCGGACCCGTTTACAAAATCCCGGAATCCGACAATCCGTCCCTGCAGATCCGGATGAACAGATATCCCTGTATCCAGGACCGCCGCGCAAATCCCACTGCCGGTACATTTTCCTGTTTTTGTATCGTCACACCAGTAACCGACTGTCTGTTTTACCCACTTCATAGAAAAATCCTTTTTTAATAAGGATATTCTTTCCCGGAGGGGATTGTCACCGGTACTTTGCGTCACACTTTTTCTGCTCCGGCATAATATAGAACTGTAAATAAACCTATTTGGAGGATTTAACATGAGTGATTTAACTGCTACAAACTGTGGATGCGGATGCGAAAACGGAAACGGCATGTCTTCCTGCCTGTGGATCATCCTTCTTCTCTGCTGCTGCGGCGGGTGCGGAAACGGATTTGGCGGAAACGGATGCGGCAATGACAGCTGCCTGTGGATCATCCTTCTCCTCTGCTGCTGCGGTGGATTCGGAAATAACGGCTGCGGATGCTGATCTGCCGGTATACTGTTCCTTCCGGGATAAACTTCCGGATAAAAAATAACCGGAAAGGGCGTGCGGATAAATCTGCACGCCCTTTCCTTGCTGTACCTCTCAGCAGTTCCAGACAGAGGGACCGCTGTTATTTTCTGTTCTTCTGCTCCTCGCGCCACGCGTGATCCTGTCCCGGATTTTCCCGTCCGTTTTTTTCCTTCTCCCTGTCCGTTTTTTCATCCAGCCTCTGCTTCAGCATACATGTCTCATCGATCTCATATACTGCATTTCCGTCAATGATCAGTTTTCTTGACATAGTTTTCGTTCCTCTCTTCTTTTTTCTCATCATTTTACATATTTATAATATGATGTCCGCTTCAAAAGGCTACGTTCTATCTTTTCCCGGAAATCATATTTTTATTCCCGGGAACATATATATTTACAACATCATTGCCAGGAGTGTCTATGGAGAAAAGACCGCCCAGACCGATGACTCCTTTTGACGAGCTTGTCAGCTCTCCGCAGCTTCAGATGATAAAGCTTCTGCTGCCCTATGTTCCTGGTTCCGGGCGGCGTCTGCTTGCGGCACTCGTCAAATTTCTGGAACTGCGCCGCGCGGTCAGGGTCTTCAACGGCCCTGCCGCATCCGAACTCGGATATCCTGCGGAAGATGCGTCAAAGCCGTGGGATCTCATAGAAAACATAAAACCTTATCTGGATCCCAAAGAGGCAGAAATGATGGAGACGGTCATGAACATGAAAGACATCCTGTCGATGGCGGAAATGATGCAGAAGAGTTCCGGGGAAAACTCCGCCTTTGATCCTTCAGATCTGATGATGTGGATGCTCTCACCGGAACAGCAGGAAATGTTCAGCACATACAGTGACATATTTTCACAGGCACTGGACAATGAGAAGAAAGGAGATGACGACAGTGGACGAATGGATGAACAATCCCGCCCTGAAGGGCATCGATCCGGCGAAGCTGGAACTGATCCGGATGGCGGCCGCCCGAACCAGGGGAAAGACAGGGCGTGACCTTGCGCCGGTCATGCTTGCACTGATCACAAGTGCCAACAAACAGGGGATCCGTTTCTCGCCGGAGGAAGTTTCCTTGATACTTGATATCCTTAAGGAAGGGAAGTCAAAAGAAGAGCAGGAGCAGATCGAAAGAACGATCCGGATGACCAGCTCCATCTTCCAGAAACATATGCAGTAAATCCCGGCCAACAGAACAGAAAAAGATATCATGACCGAAAGCGGAAGGGTTCTGAACCTTCCGTCTCAGAACCCTTCCGCTTTTCTCTTCATTCTCATCTCTCTTCGCTTTTCTGCGGCCTCCCACTCTGCCTTTTCCTCCTCAGACTGCAGGATAAGCCTGGGAACCCGCTTCGGCCTGTCATTCTCATCCAGGGCAACCATAGTAAAATACGCCCGGTTGATAGGATGCCGCATCCCGTCTTCCAGATGTTCCACGTACGTATCCACCCGGACCTCCATAGATGTATTTCCCACGTAGGTCACTTTTCCTATGATGACCACCATTTCCCCGTTATATGCCCCGTGGATAAACCTCAGGTTGTCCACCGACGCAGTGATGACATTGGACCTGGTATGCCGCTTTGCGACCAGTCCGGCCACCTCATCGAGCCACTGCATCAGCATCCCTCCGAAAAGCCTTCCCGCTGCATTCATATGATTCGGTCTTACCATGTGGACCGTCTCCACGATAGAATCCTGTACTGTCCGTTCTTCTGTCATTTTTATTCTCCAATCCGGATATCCTGCAGATCGGATATCCTTTTTTATACACTGTGGCTGCGTGCAGCGCAGTCATTATACCACGTGCGCAGAAAAGGAAGCGCCGCACAGCGGCATTTACTTTTCAAGCCGTGGATTGCCCGGTATAATCCCCGCAAAGCGGGGCAGACCGATAACATCGGTCTGGATTGCGTGCAACGCAATTATTATACCACGTTTCCGACTACCGTGTCATTTTTCTTCCGGGAAACTATGAAACAATTTTCTCTGTACATCCGCTGTCCCATCAGCTAAAATGGACAAGAGAAAGGGGAGCATACCGATGCAGAATATCAAACTTGCCATACAGTATGACGGTGCCCGCTATCTGGGCTGGCAGCGGACGGAAAATGACGGTTATCGCCGCACTGTATCCTATAAAATAAAAGAAGTCCTGAACCGTATGACAGGGGAGGACATCATCCTTCATGCCGGATCCCGGCCCGGTCCCGGCGTCCATGCTCTTGCCCAGACCGTCAGTTTCCAGACGGAGGCCCCGCTGGAGCCGGCAGACTTTCTCCGGGATCTCAACCAATATCTTCCTCAGGATATCGCCGTATTGTCCGCCGAGAATGTCCCGGAGCGTTTTCGCGCTGATCTGAACGCCATATTCAGGACTTACGAATACCGGATCTGTACAGAAGAAATATACAACGTATTCCGCATGAAATATGAAGCCCACTGCTTTCCCGCCCCGGATATCTCACTCATGGAAGAGGCTGCCGGATTTCTGAAGGGCAGGCATGACTTCCGGTGTTTTTCCTCCGGAAGAAAAAAGAAGGGGACTGAAAAAGAGATTCTTGATATCCGGTTTGTCCGTGACTGCGGCCGCCTTACGATCCGGATCACCGCAAACGATTTTCTGCTGCGGATGCCCGAACTCCTCTTTGGAGTACTCCTCGAGACAGGAAAAGGACTTCGGACACCCGGAAGTATCCGGGACCTCCTTGACGGGAATGGGACATTGAAAGTCCCCCTGGCCGAGGCGAAGGGAATACTGCTCAAAGATATACAATATTAATTTTCATGAAAAACTGCCGGGAGGAGCCATCCTTCCCGGCAGTTTTTTATGTACCTTATGCTCCTTACAGGAACAGTCCGGCAATATGATAAATGATAAAGCTCATCACCCAGGCAGTCACAAGCTGGAACAGGATAATGCCCAATGTCTGCTTTTTGCTTCCCACTTCCCGGTTGATGGTCGCTATGGTCGCCGTACACGGAACATACAGCAGACAGAACACCATCAGAGAGTAGGCATTTGCCGCGCCGAATCCCATTCCTTCCAGCAGAGCGGTAAAACTGCTCATGCCATGAGCTGTTGTAATGTTCTGGATCCCAAAAAGTACGCTGCAACTTGACACAACAACCTCTTTCTGGGCAATTCCGGCGATCAGTGCCACCACGATCTGCCAGTACCCCAGTCCCAGCGGGGCAAACAGGGGGACAATCGCTTTTCCGATCAGTGATCCGAAGCTCTCGGAGATATCCGTCACATAACCGGTAGTACCGAAGTTCAGCAGAACCCACATGATAATGGATGCCAGGAAGATGACGGTCCCGGCTTTTGTAAGATAATCCTTCACTTTCTCCCAGACATAGAGGGCGATCGTCCGCGCATTTGGAGACTTGTACTCCGGAAGCTCGATAAGCAGTTCGTTTTCCGCCTTGCTGCCGTCAAACTTCGAGAGAATATATGCTGTCAGGATTGCGATCACAATTCCAAGGAGATACATGGAATAGCAGGCTATCATCGCATATTTTCCAAAAAACATAGACGAAAACAGCACATAGATCGGAAGTCTTGCACTGCATGACATAAATGGTGTCACAAGAATCGTCTTCAGCCTGTCCTTTTTATGTTCCAGTGCTCTTGAAGCCATGATTGCCGGCACAGAGCACCCGAATCCCAGCAGCATCGGGAGAAATGCTCTTCCTGACAGTCCCAGATGTCCCATGATGTCATCCATGACAAAAGCGACTCTTGACATATATCCGCTGTCCTCAAGAAACGCAAGGGCAAGAAACAGGATAAAGATATTCGGCAGGAATGTAAGGATGCCTCCCACACCGGAAATAATGCCGTCCACGATCAGCGACTCAAGCATAGGAGAAACTCCTGCCGCCCCGAGGGCATTTTCCGCAAAACGTGTCAGCATGTCAAGTGCTATTTCAAAATATCCCTTAAGCCAGTCTCCGACAGTAAATGTCAGGAAAAAAACCAGTGCCATGATCCCGAGAAAGATGGGAAGACCGAGCCATTTTCCGGTCAGATAACGGTCGATCCGATCTGTTCTCTCTTCCTTCTGGCTCTTATTTACAAGGACTTCATCTATGATCTCTTCGATAAAATCATATTTTTCATTAATGATATCCTTCTCATAACTGCGGTCTATGATGCCTTTCACATTGATCGGATATCTTTCCATTACCGAGTCGTCCTGCTCCAGCACCTTGATAGCGTGCCAGCGCATGTTCTCCATCTCCGGGTATTTCTTCCGGAACTGCTCTATGATCATATCGATCTTGTCCTCAATCCCGTCACTGTACACCATGGCGTACTCGCTGTGGTGATTGTGCTTATGCTTTGACTTGTCCGAGTGATGGTGGATAAATGGGCCCGGCTTCTCATATTCATTATGATGGGCCACCGCATGCATCAGGATCTCCAGTCCGCTCCGTTTTCTTGCTGAAACCGGGATACATGGGATTCCCAGCATCTCCGGCAGGCGGTGAAGGTCGATCTCCATCCCCCTCTCTTCCACCACATCCATCATGTTCAGGGCCAGGACTACCGGTTTCCCAAGCTCGATAAGCTGCAGTGTCAGATACAGATTTCTCTCCAGACAGGAAGCGTCCGCCACATCCACGATAACGTCCACCTCATCACTCATGATACACTCACGGGATACCTTTTCCTCCATTGTATAGGAAGTCAGGCTGTAGATTCCCGGCAGGTCGATCAGCTTGAACTCCTGACCTTTGTAAAATGTCTTGCCTTCTTTCTTCTCCACGGTAACGCCGGGCCAGTTGGCAACCTTCAGGTTTGCCCCTGTATACGCATTGAACAGCGTTGTCTTTCCGCAGTTGGGATTCCCGATGAATCCCACATTGATCACCTTTCCGCTCATGCTGCCGCCTCCTTCACAATAATATTGTCAGCGATGCGGCGGCCCAGAGCAAATCTGGTCCCCCGGAAACGCACGGTCAGCGCTCCCTTCTTATCATTGTTGAGGATCGTGATCTGAGATCCCTGGGTCAGCCCCAGCGCCTCAAGTCTCCGTTCCAGATTCAGTTCGATATGAATTTCTTCCACCGTATAAGTACGGCCGTTTTTTCCTTCTTTCAGTCTCATATGCCTCATCCTTTTGTATCGAAACTTATTACAGATAAATACATTTCTAACGCCGGAAACAGGAAAGAAAGGATTTCCGTCCCCGGCGCTATTGATAATAATTATCCATTAGCATTATAGCTGTTTCAGGCATATAAGTCAATTACAGGGATTGTTTTCTCCTAAGCATCCATACTGCATGCTACTCTTCTATGATCTTCAGTCCCCAGGCTGGCACTGTGATCAATTCTCCTTTCATCTTTTTCTCTCCCGTCAGCAGATCTCTCCCGCCTGCACACACAGGGATCTCCGCCTGCTCCTGTCCGGAATAGTTCAGATAGAACCGGACTGTTTTTCCCAGATCGTTCACGCCTTTTCTCATGATCAGCGGGAATCCGCACTCCGTCTCTCTCCGGATCCCGGCGTCCTCCAGGGCTCGAAGGAATACTTTTTTCAGGACTCCTTCTCCCGTCATGCACCCGATATGGTATGCATATCCTTTTTCACATTGGTTTCTCGTCACCGCCGCATAACGGTTCCAGTTATAGTGGTCGTAAAAGGCCAGCACTTCCGCCCCTTCCGGGATCAGCAGTTCCATGAACACTTTCGCCTCATCGCTGCCATCCTCCGCCGCGATTTCTCCCTGAAGCCCTGTGTCCACAGGGAAGGTAAACTGATCATACCGGTATCCCATGCATTCTCTCAGTATATGAGGCTGGACCTCATGGCTCACCTTGACATTCTCATTGGTGAATCCGGTCTTAAAGGTGGTCACCAGAGTTCCGCCGTCTCTCACAAACCGGTCAAGTCTTCTCAGCAGTTCATCCGGCGCCGCATAGAGCGCCGGCGCCACGATCATCTTATAGTCCGACATATTTTTCGATTCCGGGAAAAGGAAATCGCATTCCACATTCATTTTATATAGTGTATCGTAAACCCATCTGACCACATCATTGTACATGATCTTTCCGTTATTTCCTGAAACTGCCTGGATGCCGAACCATTTCAGCGCGGTCAGAGCCTCGTTGCTCACAAGGACCGCCACATCATTTTTCTTTTTCAGATTTACAAGGCGATCTCCGATCTCTTTCCATTCATTTCCGACGATGCACGCCTCTCTGTAGGTCTCGTTCTCCTGGAAATCGTGGCTTAACAGCCCCTTCCAGTAAGTCTCGAAGGAATTATGTATGGAATGCCAGTGCCAGTACATCACGCTGTTTGCGCCGGAAGCGATATGGCTGTACGCCTGCAGACGGAGCTGACCTTTATAGGGCGTCCATCCCGGGAATCCCTGTGCCTCTGTCTCAAGAACGAGGTAGTTATCCCTTTTCAAACTTCTCGTCATATCTCCGCCGAAGGCGATCTCTGCTCCGGTCAGTTTATCCTGTGTGGGGTGATAGATATCTGTTCCTGCAATGGTCAGACATCTGGCAGTTCGGAAATGATCCACATCCGGCTGAACTCCATAGGAATATCCTCTCCATTCAAAATCCAGATTATGAGTGATAAACTGATCCTCTCTGCGGTATTCATTTACGATCGACGCCTGCCAGCCCAAAAACTCCTCCACCTGAAGCCGCTGGAACTTTTCAAACTCCGCGCCCAGACTTCCGTTAATGGTTCCCCTGACGTCCGGGAAGTCCTCCCAGGCGTTGATCCGGTTGCTCCAGTAATCCAGACCGAACTCCGCATTCAGCGCATCCAGATCATCATGGAACTTATTCCTCAGATACTTTATAAATTTCTCCTGAACGTTTTTCCCCGCAGTTCCGTAATATTTTGTCTCGTTATCGATCTGAAAGCCGATCACACATTTCCTGTGTGCAGTATGTTTCATCAGCTCCCGTATCACCCTCTCGGCATAAAAGAGATAGACCGGATGAGTGATATCCATGATCTGCCGCGCACCGTAAATACCCCTTCCGTTTACCGTGGTCGCCAGAACATCCGGGTAGGATTTCACCATCCAGGTGGGAATGGCATAAGTCGGCGTCCCGATGATCACCGAGATCCCGGCCTCCTCCATGGCGTCCATGACTCTCTCCACATGGGAGAAATCAAAAACTCCTTCCTGTGGTTCACAGGTACTCCACGTTGACTCCGCAATACGCACTGTATTGATCCCGGCCTTTTTCATCATCTCCACATCTTTATCCAGACGGTCATAAGGCATATACTCATCATAATAAGCGACTCCATATAACAGTTTTTCCATAAGACAGCTCCTCCTTTTTTCAGTCGTCAGATTCTTGTTCCGTCTGCCCGTTTCCAAAAGACGGCACTCTGGAAATCTTTTTTACTTCCCGGTCATAAGTATAGATCCCGTTTACTTCTTCCTCGATGTCAGACCACTGCGTGTAAACGCTGGCGCACAGCCCCTCCGGGATCAGAGCCTCCACCTTTTTCATCAGTTGTCCAAAAGCTTTATTCAACTCTCCCGGACTCGCATAGTCTTTATATCCGTACATTTCCCCACAGGCAATGTGATCTTTCTCCCGGTATGTATATCCTCCGATCTCTGACAGGACCGCCGCGCGCTCCTTTTCCGGTCTGACCTTCAATTTAAAAAAGTAGTTATGTACACTCTGCAGGTCACCGCATCCCTGATCGAACCATCCGCTGGCTGAGTCAACGATCCGGTCCGGATCCAGTTCATGAACGATATCCGTCAGATCTTCCGTCTGAAACTGTCCCCATCCCTCGTTGAAGATCACCCAGACCGCGATGCAGGGATGTCCTTTCAGGATCTGTACTGTCTCCTTCATTTCTTTTACAAATTCCAGCTTTCCCGCTCTGTCCTTTCTTGACAGGAGCCACGAATGTCTGTCCTTTATATGGATATTCCTCCAGGAAAGGACCGTCGCCGCATAAGTTACCAGCCAGTATTTATACTCACTGCCACTGTTTACCATATCCTGCCACACGACCATTCCCAGCCGGTCGCAGTGATAATACCATCTCTGAGGTTCGATCTTGACATGCTTGCGCACCATGTTGAATCCCGTCTTCTTCATCTCCTGGATATCAAAGATCATCGCTTCGTCCGACGGCGCCGTATATAGCCCGTCCGGCCAGTACCCCTGATCCAGAACGCCGTTTTGGAACTGCACCTCACCGTTCAGGCGGATACGTGGAATCCCCTTTTCATCCTTCCTGATCGAGAACGTCCGCATGGCAAAATAGCTCCCGACAAGATCTTCCTCCATCCTGACAGTAAAGGAATAAAGATAAGGTTCGCCGCAGGTCCAGGGAGCCGGGTCCGGGATTTCTGCCCTGATCACATGATTCGCCGTTCCATCCGCCAAAACGATATGGTCCTCTCCATCGATTCCATCCGACATATCTGTTCCATCTGACATATCTGTTTCATCCGGCAGACCTTTTTCATGCCCTTCTGTCCCTTCTGCATATACCACATCTTCTCTGTAAATTTCCGGCTTTCTTATCCTTATCTCCACCGGGCAGTCTTCCTCCGCCTCCACAAGAATCCGGACACACTTATTTTCCAGATCCGGAATCGCCTCGATCCTGCTTATATAAGACTTCGGAACTTCCTCCATCCAGACAGTCTGCCATATTCCGCTCTGAGCCGTATAGAACATTCCGCCCCGGTTCAGTTTCTGCTTTCCCCTGGCATGGTAAGACGTCTCACTCAGATCTTTCACAGCAATAAGCAATTCATTCACTCCATCCTGTACCAGATCCGTGATTTCTATTTCAAACGGGAGATATCCTCCTGTGTGCGCCACAGCCCGTTTCCCATTGACGTTCACCACACAGGCCTGATCCACTGCCCCGAAATGCAGGAGCAGTCTTTTTGAACGCTTCCTGTCATTCCATCCTTCCAGATCAAAATCTCTTCTGTACCAGAGATACTCATCCGGCATCAGTTGTCTTCCCACGCCCGACAGGACACTCTCCGGCGAAAACGGCACAACGATCTCCCCGTCAAACCGTTCCGGTCTGCGGTATTCTTTTGTAAAAGCATACTCCCACACACCGTTCAGATTCGTATAGCCATCCCTCACCAGAAGCGGGCGGGGATATTCCTGGAGAACATGTTCTCTGTCCAGCGCCCGCCCCCATCTTGTATAAAGCTGCTTCATCCTCTCGCCTCCCGTTTTCAAGATCCACTGCCCTAATCATATCAGATTTCATTGCAACTTCCAATCGTGCAGATTATAATAGGGCTAAAAAAGAGGGAGGGTGAAATACTGTGAAAGGAATGAAACCGGTCAAAGTGTATTCCTGTGCCGACAGAGTCCAGGCAGATATGCTGACCGAAGCGCTCAGACGGGAGGGAATCCCTGCCTACGCCGAGTCAAAAGGGAGCGGAGATTATCTTAATATTTATATGGGAACTTCCGTCTTCGGGGAAACAATCTATGTAGATGAAAACGACGCCGCCAGGGCAAAAGAGATCATCAAAGATATGACAGGAGCAGACATGGATGCCACAGTCTCTCCCACAGAGCAGGAGCAGACTTCGCAGTTTTCCGGCAAAGCAGCTGAAAAGATTACCAGGAAACTCCTTGCCGTAAGGATTGTCTCGCTCATCGCCGCCCTGTTCCTCCTCATCGGCGCTGTCGTACCGTCTCTGATAAATATTTTCTGGGGATAGCAGAAATCGAATGGAAGATAAAATAATTTAAAACGGATATCTGCAGAAAGATTCTATTCTCCTGCTGATATCCGTTTTCTCTTTAAAAAAGTTTTCACCAGTCATCTCTCAACGGTACAGAAACAGTTCATCTACGGTAGTCCCCAGCTCTTTTGCAAGCCGGAACGCAAGCGCCAGAGTGGGATCATATTTGTTATTTTCAATAGCGTTGACCGTCTGACGTGTCACTTCGCATCGCTTTGCCAGCTCTTCCTGTGAAATTCCCTGTTCCTTTCTCCGTGTCCTGATCAGATTCTCCATATCAGCCACCGTACTTCCGTTTGAAATACAGAAGAAAAACAAAGTACATGGTCGCTGCGGTGGCAAGCATAGTGAATGGATTCATCCCCTCTGATGTTCCTCGGATCAGATTCTCGGCAAAACGGAGCGCAAAGCATCCGACCAGACCGATAAAACTCCAGAGGCTCGCCTTGCCGACGATCATCTGTCTCCGTTCATCTCCCGGTCTGACAAGTGATATGAACAGTGCGATGTCCAGAACAATGATAGCAAAAATAATAAAAAGAAACAAAAAACCAATCCACCAGAATCCTCTTTCTGCCATATCCAACACTCCTCCGCTAAAAAATGTAAAATACTTTTGACATTTTTAGTGTATT
>DWVT01000209.1 GCA_019120075.1 Candidatus Mediterraneibacter excrementigallinarum | reverse complement strand
AAGGACCGCTGATCGAGGACCTTGGAATGGATTCGCTACACCTGTTGATGCTAATAACAGAGATAGAAAAAGAATACTCCATAAAAATAGATATTCTCAGATTTGATGTATCGTTTACGATAGATGAATTTGCCGACCTGATTCAGGAAAGTATTATAACAGAACCTCACAAGGAAGGTAATTGCAATGACTAACCGGTATACTGTAAGAAAAGAATATTTTGGCGGCCTGTTGTATGATTTTGAAGAAGACGCCTATATTGCTGTCGATAAAAAATTTTATGATGCATTAAAGCATATTCTGATACATGGTAGTGTAGAATGCCTTTCAAAGTCGCAGTATGATATGTTCTGCAAAGAGGGGATCTTGAAAGACGGAAAACCGTCATACCGGATTATAGAAAAGCCTCATACAGGCCATAATCTAAGTTCCCCTGTGAGAATCCACTTCTGCTATACACAATTATGTAATTTGAATTGCCGACACTGCTTTACGAAACAGCAGAAAACAGCAGAAGAACTGTCATTTGACATGAAAGTAAATATGCTGGATGAACTGTCGGAATTAGGAATTTCAGAAATTCTTGTGGGTGGCGGAGAACCATTTATGAAGATGGATTTCATATCTTTTATCAAAGAATGTAATCGAAGAGATATTAATATAAAAGTATTTACAAATGGATTGCTGTTTGACAGAGATATTGTTGACGAACTGAGCCGGACAAAGATAAAATATCTCAGCGTCAGTGTAGATGGAACGACAGATGATGAATATGACGCTATAAGGGGCGTCAAAGGGCTTAATACAATAAAAAATAATATAGCTCTGCTAAAAGAAAAATGTTCCTTTCCGATCTGTATATCAATAACAATTAACAGATATAATTACCGAAAGGCGGAGGAATATCTTAAGCTTGCCTGCCAGATGAATATTGACCGGATCAAGGTGCGCCCTACAAAGCCGGGGGGAAATGTTTTGTTGAATAGAAATATTTATCCATCGCCTGAGCAGTACCTGCAGTTTATATGTGCGATTCAGAAAATATGGAATGAACAATACGCTGATAAGTTACGGCTGGATTATTCATGGGGAGATACTAGACTGAAATATGATGAAAAGAAAGATCAGATGGTTGTTATCAATAATCCGTTTCCCTATGAGGGGTATGGCTGTTTTGCAGGGAAGGGAAGCATGGTCATCAGGGCGGACGGTGGAACCTCACCATGTGGTTTCCTGCCGGAAAAGATGCAGATATGTAAGAGTGATAATATAAAAGAAAAAGGAATTAAGGAAATATGGGATTCTGGATTAAAATTTAATGCGCTGCGAGGGTGGTTAGGAAATGAAAAATGCAGAAACTGCCAGTATTACGCGGTATGTAGAGGAGGATGTATTGCACGTACTTTATATGCAAAAAAAATGGTAATGGAACCTGATCCGTGGTGTCTGGCAAAGTATTTTCCTGCCAGAATTCAGGATTATATAACAGGGAGGGAATATGATACGGGAAGCAGTGATTGATGATTGGGAACAGATATCGGATTATATGCTAGAATTGCAGAATATGCATGCGGAGGCGTATCCGGAGATTTTTAAATACGGTGTAAGAAGAAATCGGGACTACTTTATAAAAACGTTGGCAAATCAAAAAAAGAAAATATTCGTTAGTGAGGAGCAGAAAATTATCCAGGGGTATGTAAAGGGGAAAATTATTTATACGGAAGACTGTGAAGTTAAATTCTCACGCAGATACGGCTATATGGACTCTGTTTATGTGGCTGAAAAATTTAGAGGAAGACTGATAGAGCAGAAACTGTTTGCTAGGCTTTTTCAATGGTTCAGGGAGAATGGAATTACAGAAGCAGAAGGCGCCGTGTGGGAATTTAATAAAAAGGCGAGGAAAGTTTTTGAACTGATGGGATCAGAAACCTATCAGAGAAAACAGATTATAAAACTGTAGTTGCCAGGAGTAATATTTATTGTGATGAAAGATTCTCAGACTTTTATTAAAGCGCTTCAGGAAGGAGATATTCATACAATCTGCAGAGTGCCGAAAAGCGATCTGCATCTGCATGCTGGCAGAAGCTGCCGAAAAAGTGATCTTTCAAAATGGCTAGCATCAGAAATCCCGAATCCGCCGGATACGGGATTTGCTTCGTTGGATGAAATGGAACGGTGGGTTGATAGGTATATAAAAGGAAGAAAATCACCGGAAGAACTGTGGAGAAAGAGAATAGAGCTGATGTTTCTAGCAGCAGAAACAGATGGTGTTGTCCTGATGGAACCGGATTTTACAGTCAGAGATGTTGCGAGAGTAGGGGGGTTGGACACTTTTGTGGATTTTATATCGAAAGTTTATGATCCATACAGAGAGCATATTGTGTTGCAACCCTGCCTTAGTTTTAGGACGAGAGACGAGATAGAATTTATGACTGAGAAAGCAAAAAAATATTTGAGCAGAGGATGGTTCTGCTCGATAGATCTCTGCAATAGGGAAGGAGAACGACCCATCAGCTATTATAAGCGGCTATATGAAATTGCAGAATATTATGGCCTGACAAAAAAAGCTCATGTGGGAGAATTCGGTTCAGCGGAAGATGTGCTGGAAGCAGTAACTGTCTTAAAATTAGATGTGGTGCAGCATGGGATTAGCGTCGCACAAAATGCGGAAGTGATGGAACGGCTCAGGGATAAAAAATTGATGTTTAATGTTTGCCCTGAAAGCAATATTTATTTAAGGATTGTTCCTTCTTATGAACAGCACCCAGCCGCTTCCATGGTGCGGGCTGGGCTTAATATAACGATAAATACGGACGACAGACTTGTTTTTGGACAGGGTGTATCTGGGGAATTTTTGAAACTGTTTCAGTCCGGGAACCTGTCGGCAGATGAATTAAATCAAATTCGACTGAACGGATTAAAAAATAGGGGAAAAGTGTGTGAGAATGGATCTTGAAAGTTATAAAAAGGGTTTATCCAAATATACAGAATTTATTATCTGGGGCAGCGGAACGGCCGGAAAAGAGATATTGTCGTTCCTGCAGGACTGTCAGCCCCGGGCAAAGGTCTATTTTGCTGATTCCAACTCCGGTTTTTGGGGAAAGGAAAGACATGGACGTATGGTGCTTGCCCCGGATGAAGTGAAAAAGATCATGAAAGACCATCCGTACAGCATGATCCTGATAGGATCGAAAGCAAACGTAGAGATCATGTCCCAGATCAGCAGACTTGGGATAGACGGAAAACGAGTAGATGTAAATGCGCTGGGAATCGTGAGAAATTTTTATGAGAGAGACGCGCTGGCAGTGATCACTCAAAACGGGGCAGAGATTGAAAAAGCGTATCAGATGCTTGCCGATGAAAAGTCAAAGGATGTCTATGAAAAGGTGATGCGCTATCGGTGCACGGGTGATATGAGTTTCTTAGATGGCATATCCGACAAAGAAGTATACCAGTATTTTGAGCCGGGCTTGATCCATTTGGATGATCACGAGATATTTGTTGACTGCGGCGCATATGACGGAGATACACTTCAGCGATTTCAGGAGCTGACAGACGCAAAGTTTTCCGGATACTATCTTTTTGAACCGGATGAGTCTGTTTATAAACGGCTCAGGCAGGCTGTCATGAAAATCGGTAAATCCAATATATACATCAGCAGTACCGGGTGCTGGAGCGAAAAGGCGGAACTCCATTTTCAAAAGAGCGGCACCTGGTCGAGCAGGATAGATCCTGCCGGTGACAGTGTTATTCCGGTGGATTCCTTGGATCATTTATTGTCAGCTCAGGTGCCGACGTTTATAAAAATGGATATAGAGGGTGCAGAACTGGAAGCTTTAAAAGGCGCATCTGAAATAATACGGCGGTATCATCCCAAACTGGCGGTCAGTATATACCATAAACTGGAAGACATATTTCGTATTCCACTGTTTATCCACGGATTATCTGCACATTACAGACTTTATATCCGGGTATATGCAGACAGAAGTGACACGGAAATAGTATGTTATGCAATATAAAAGGCAGGAAAAATGAATATTGTTTTTATATGTAATTCACCTTTTCAGTTGTTAAGTTCTATATGTATCAAAGAGTATTATCATAAAAATGATTTCTGTAAAGTTGTGCTGACGGATGCGGCAAAAGCATTGAAAGAATATGATATCCGAAAGGTGAAACGTTTCTTTGATGAGGCAGATTATCTGGCGATTTATGAAAAAATGAAAAATCTGCACGGATATAAGGATATGGAACTGCCGGATGAAAGAGTGACGAAAATCGTGGCAGAAGAGATCGCCCCTGCCATCGGAGATGAGTATGACCATATCTATTACGCGAATCTTCATGCATGGATCTATGATACAATCCGATGTATCGGACATGCACATATCAGAAGCCATTATTATGAAGACGGCATGGACAGCTATATTAAATCCGCCCATGTCGGGTATGGACAGATGCCGGAAAGTCTCTTTGTCTATGAGCCGAAAATGATGCCGGATTTTTTGGGGCTGCCTGTAAAAAAAATCCCTGCTTTCATTGAATTCGGACCTGACTGCAGAGAAAACATATATGAGATTTTCAAGGGGAGCACAAAGAGACAGAAACTACCGGCAAATATTTATTTCGAGCAGCATTCTGATGATAAAAACGATTACCGGGCAATGGATGATCTTTTTTTGTACATATGTAGACTTACAGAGAATGATATTATTCTGAAGTCTCATCCTCGAAGAAAGAAAATAAATCCGGAAATCGGAAGATACAGATGGAAATCGGACATGCCCTGGGAGATGATCGCCTGTCGGGAAAACCTGCAGGGTAAAATACTTTTCAATGTGTCTTCAAGAGCGGTATTTACGACGCCTGTTTTTACAAATGACAGGCCAGTCGTCATACTTTTATACCGCATTCTTATCTTGGAGACCGGCAAACCGCTGGAATGGTGGCATATCAATGAAGAATATGTGCGGCGCTGGGCAGAAATGTACGGGAAGGACAGAGTGTTCATTCCGGGATCAAGAGAAGACTTACAGAAGATTATGAACAGTATCAGAGTGTAAAAATGAGAAAAACGGATCAGAAATGCTATTTATTTATTGTGCCAAATTACTGCAGCAGTCCAGAAGACAGATCAAAACAAAGGAAATGTATCCCTTATGGCGTGCTTTCGATCATTACCTATATAGAATCCAAATGCGATTATCTTCACTGCGATGTCATAGATCTTAATCTTTGCAATACTGTTGGGGAAGAATGGGAACTTCTGGAAAAGCAGGTAAGGAAGAAAAAGTATGACCTGGCGGCTGTTTCCGTGATGTTCGGAAATGTGGAAACTTCCGTTGCCGCGCTGTCGGGATGGATTAGAAGTCATACAGATATCTCCCGGATCGTTACGGGGGGAATATATGCGTCTAATATGCCTGGGAATATCATGAAAGCGGCGCCTTATATTGACGCAGTGTGTTACGGGGAAGGAGAGATCCCTTTTCTGGAACTGACTGAAAATTTTGATGATAAAGATTTCTTTTCACGACACCCTTCATGGATTACCAAAGAAGATCTGCTGAACAGGAAAAAGCCCGCCGCGCTGCCGGTGACCGACCTGGATGATATTCCGCTGATTCGTTATGAAAAAGTTGACATAAAAAAATACGGGAGCAGGATCACAGGGGAAGACGGGAGATACGAAATCTCTCTGCCGATCCATACGACAAGAGGATGCCCATACAACTGTGTGTTTTGCTGCGCGTCCGCAAATCACGGGAAAAAGATAAGATATATGTCATCAGCCAGGGTCATTCAGGATCTGTTTGAATTAAAACAAAAGTTTGGTATTAAAAAAATTTCTATAGATGATGATCAGTTTTTATTTCTCGAAAAGCGAGCAGATGAGATTTTAAAGGAACTGTCCGGACTCCACCTGAAAATTGAGTTCGCAAGTGGTCTGAACGTGCGCCATATCAACGAAAAGAATGCGGAACTTTTGAAGATGGCCGGGGCTGATACGGTGGTGATCGCAGTGGAATCCGGATCTCCCTATGTTTTAGAGCATCTTATGCAAAAGCCTCTGGGGCTCGATGAGGTTGGCAGATGTGTTGACCTGCTCCATCGCAATCATATTCAGGTGGATGCCTTCTTTATGATCGGAATGCCGGGAGAAACGAAGGAAGACAGGGAGTTCACCCGTTCGTTTATGAAGGCGGGAAAATTTGACTGGTGTATTATCAATGTCGTCCAGCCCTACAAAGGAAGCCGCCTCTATGAAATATGCAAAGAAAAAAATATCCTGAAAACTGTGGAAAGAGGCGGAGTACAGTATGAGATAATCGAGCCGGAAGAAGGATTCCATAAGGAAATGATGGACCTGCGGTATGATATGAAAATAGATGTGAATTATATAAACAACTGGAACCTGAAAGCTGGTAATTACGAAACCGCGGCAGAATTATTCCGTAAACAGGCGGACCGATACAAGCTCCATGCCATCAGTCAGTACTGCACAGCCGTTGCATATGCGGGAGCTGGCAGGATGGAACTTTCAGAAAAGTACTTTGCCAGATACAAAGAGGCATTAGAAGAGAAACCGATGTGGCTGAAATATGTAAAGCGTTATGGTTTGTCGACGGATATGCAAAAATGGCTAATGGAACAGGAGGAACATGCAAATGAAAAAAACGATCTTAATACCTGCGAGATATGAATCCACAAGGCTTCCTGGAAAACCAATAGTTGATATCTGCGGGAAACCGATGATCTGCCGTGTATTCGAGCAGGCTGCAAAAGTGAAAGACATTGACCAGGTGATCATCGCGGTGGATGACGAGCGTATTGCAGATGTCTGCGGCAAATATGGAATCCCCTTCATCATGACGAGAAAAGACCATGAGAATCATGTTACGAGGCTTGCTGAGGCTGCTGAGAGGATCGACTCAGACCTCTATATTTGTGTCAATGGGGATGAACCGCTGATCCTTCCGGAAAATATAGAAAAAGTGATACCGGATACTGTCTGTGACGATCAGATATATGCAGGATATCTGGTGCGAAAGCTGACGGGTATCGCAGAGGCCTGTGACATATCGAATATAAAAGCTGTATTAAAGGAAGACGGCACATGCCTTTATTTATCCCGGTCTCTGATTCCATACCCCAAAGGAAATTCATTTGACGGATATTTAAAGCTGATCGGCGTGGAGTGTTTCAATAAAAAGGCATTACAGTTTTACGCGGATACACCAAAAGGACAGCTTGAGGCGGCGGAGGACATTGATCACCTCAGATTTATTGAAAACAATGTTAATATTCATATGACATTGGTCGAATCAGAATCTCTTTCTGTTGATACGCAGAAAGATCTGGAACTTGTAAGAAAACTTATAGCGGACAGGATGCATTAGGAAGTATGAAAAATATCAAACTGCTTGACTGTACTTTAAGAGAGACTGCTTCGTGTGATTTGGATCTGGAAGCGAAATTTACAGAAAAGTTTATAGAATTTATGATTCCTTCAAAAGTTGATTATATAGAGATCGGCTTTTTGAAAGAGGGTGGAAATCAGATCTCCGGAAACTTTTTTGAAAATGTGGATCAGGTCGATCAGATCATAGGAAAATGGAAAGAAAAGAATAAATTTGTGGCATTAATTGATTGTGGAAGATTTCATGTAAAAAATCTGCCATGCGCAAGTGAGACCTCTCTCTGCGGGATCAGGATCTGCTTTAAAAAGCATCAGGTAAATGATGTCATATCTGACATCCGCACTTTAGTGGATAAAGGATACCGCGTCTTTGTACAGCATGTGGATATTATGGATTATGCAGAAAAAGAAATTATTTCATTTATCCGGAAGTTAAACGGGTTCGGGATCAGCGGATATTCTATTGTGGACACATTCGGGACAATGTACCCGGAGGATCTGGAACGACTGTATTCTCTGGTGGATCATTATCTGGAGAAGGCGATCATTCTCGGCTTTCACGGACACAACAACAAGATGATGGCAAATGCGCTGGCAATGGAATTGGCAAGGCTTGTAAGTGACCGCCGGCTGATCCTCGATGTTTCTGTGGCAGGTGCGGGCAGGGGAGCCGGTAATGCGAATACGGAAATATTGATGGACTATCTGAATAAAAATCACGGATCATGCTATCTGCTAGACAGTATCATAGAACTTGCCGATCTAATGCTGCCACTATTCAGGAACAGATTTAAATGGGGATATTGTATGCCCTATTTTCTTGCAGGACTTTATGATGCTCATACTTTTATCGTGGATTATCT
>DWVT01000208.1 GCA_019120075.1 Candidatus Mediterraneibacter excrementigallinarum | reverse complement strand
AGCTGTCTTCCAAGGCCTCCGCCCTGTCCGTCAATGATAAGAACCTTCAAGAAAACACCTCCGCCCCTGTCTTTTTCACAACTACTCTACAAGTTTATAAAAAAGCGGGGCGGATGTCAATATCTGTTCTTTTTGTTTCCCATACCTGTTTTTAATGCATTCGATAAGCAAAACTTATGCAGGATAGTCAAATCCGGCAAAGGACAATTCACATCCCTTGCCCACACGGCTGAAGATATTCACAATCCGTGTCATGACGTCCGGATATTTTTCCTTATCCGTTTTTACAAGGATCTTCGTGTTGTCTTCAACAAATTCAGACTTTTCAACGTCTTCAATCCCCCGGATCTCTTCCAGTATCTTCTCTGCCATCTCTTCCGTGATCTTCTTTGATAAGCGATAGTATCTTCCCATTTTACAGACCTTCTTTCCTGAAAGAACTTAGTTTTCACTAACCTTCTTCTTAATTATAGTCCCGCAGTCATGGGATGTCAAAGGTGTAAAGACCTTTTATACATCGAAAATCACCGGAAGTGCCCAAAGGCACATTCCGGGATTATAAGCGGTCGCCAAGGTCTCGGGCACGCCCGGACTTTGGCTCGTCGCCGTTGCAAAAACAGAAAGTTCCGCTTGCGGAACTCTCGCGCCGGGCGAGGGCGCTTTAGCGACAAATTTCCACTTCTCGCGGAATACTACATCAGCGCCATCGCAACTGTCCCTGCTGTCAACAGTGCCAGTCCTGCTGCTTCCTTCTTCCCCAGCTTTTCACCGAACACAAAGTAGGAGAACGCCACTGTCACAAGAACGCTCAGCTTATCGACAGGGGCCACCACACTTGCCGGTCCTTCCTGCAGCGCCCGGTAGTAGCACAGCCAGGACGCGCCGGTAGCGATTCCGGAACAGCAGATAAATGCAAGCTCCTTTCTGCCGATCTTCTTCACCTCACCCTGTTTCCCGGTTACCAGAACCATAAGCCACGCCATGACCAGCACCACGCAGGTCCGGATGGCAGTCCCCAGGTTTGACTCCACACCGGTGATGCCGATCTTTCCCAGGATTGCCGTCAGGCTGGCGAAAAAGGCGGAACCTGCCGCATAGAGAAACCAGCCTCCTCTCCCGCTCTTTGTCCCCTGTACATCTTTCTTCTCGATCATCAGAAAGATTCCTGCAGCGATCACTGCCACCGCCGCAGCTTTTGGCAGAGAAATCCCTTCCTGCAGGAAGATCAGCGCCAGCAGGATTGTAAGGACCGTACTTGATTTGTCGATTGGGACTACCTTATTGATATCTCCGATCTGCAGCGCCTTAAAGTAGCACAGCCAGGATGCGCCCGTAGCTGCTCCGGAGAGGATCAGAAACAGGAGCGTCCTTCCGCTGATCCCTGTGATCTGATCCTGGGAGCCTGCTACAAACACCATGATCCAGGAAAAGACCAGGATCACAATCGTCCGTACTGCCGTCGCTACGGTTGAATCCGTCTTTCTGATCCCGCACTTTGCAAGGATAGATGTTACACCCGCGAAAAACGCGGAGCCAATGGCATAAAAAAGCCACATAGCTTATTCCTTCTTTCCTTTTTATTTTGAATATTCCTATACACTATAGCACATTTTATTATCCGGACTTCGTCTGAGTTATGTGATTTCGTTCTATGCATTCAGGCGGTATCCCGCGCCCCATACAGTCTCTATGATCTTCGGGTTTCTTGCGTCATCCTCGATCTTCTCCCGGAGCCGGTTGATGTGAACGGATACCGTCGCCGCATCCGATATATAGTCATAACCCCAGATTTTCTCAAAGAGCTCCTCTTTTGAAAATACAATGTTAGGGTTCTCTGCCAGGAACCGGAGAAGCTCAAATTCCCTGTTGGGAAGTTTCAGTTCCCTGTCTTTTTTCCACACCTTCCATGTCCTCGGCTCGATAACCACATCGCCTACCACGATCTGCTCCGTTTTCCCTTTCTTTTCTTCTGCGCCGGTCATCTCATCCCGTTTCCCGTCACCTCGTTTGCCAGACGGGTGGCATAGTTTCCATCTCCCACATGGGTCACTCTCGCATATGCCTTCCCGGAGATGACCGAGCTTCCCGAGAGCAGTTCCGTTCCTTCTTCCTTGACCACTGCGTCACTCTCCCCGGTCAGCAGGGATTCATTGACCTCCAGCACCCCCGACATAACGACCGCGTCATTACAGATCTGGCTTCCACTTGTAAGAACGACCAGATCATCTTTTACGATCTCCTCGATCCCCACTGTCATCTCTTCCCCGTCCCGCCGCACTGTTACCGTGGGGCGGTTCAGGATAGACAGTTCATCCACCAGCTTTTTCGCCTTCAGTTCCTGGACGATTCCGATCACGATGTTCAGGATAATGATCGCGATAAAGAGCATATTCGAATACGCGCCCACAGCGAAAAGGAGCGCCGCGATCAGAAAATTCAGGAAATTAAACAGCGTAAAAAGATTCTCGCGGACGATCTGTGATCTTGTCTTCGTGATCTGCTCTGCTGCGTTTCCGCCTTCTCCTCTCTCACGGCGCTCCAGCACCTCCGGTGTGGACAGACCTGACAAATATTCTTCCATATTATACCTCCTGATCATTCGACCGGCGCAGTGAAACATCACTTTCATACGTATGTTTTCTGTACCGCTCTTCTTTTTACATCAAAAGGCTAACATGAGACTCTAAATATTCTGCCGGTATTTTCTAAACAATTCTTAAACAAACCTTTCCGCGTATTTTTTGTTTTCCTCTTTAAAGACCAGATGAAACATGACTTTCGCCTCCCGGTCCGTGATCGGAATGATGATCCTGCCGCCAAATGTCTCTTTATCTTCTGCCGTGAGATTTGTCACAAAGCAGGGCAGGGAGGATTCCCGGATCAGCTCCTGCATCGTAAACTGATCCGTCTGGATCAGGAAACGGGAGGAGGGCATCTTTTTCCGGCACATATCGTCCCAGAATCCCAGCCTGGTGCCAAGGAGGAAGTTATATCCGTTCAGCTCGGCAAAGGAGAGTTCGGCATGTCCCGCAAGCTCATGATCAGGCGGAACACATATGGACAGATTTTCTTTCAGGAAGGGGACACTGCAGTGATCTTCAGGAACCTGTTCCTCCGGAAGGACCGCCAGAGTACAGATCCCGGACTGCAGATCTTCAAGCACGGACGCATTGTTCTTGATCGACGACGATATGGTCATATCCGGGAACGACTCATTCAGATCCGGGAGGAGATACCACAGCGGCGCGGGTGCGCAGGAACTCACGGTGATCGTATGCAGGCTCCGGTCAAATGCACGGACTCCTTCCACCGCCTCTTTCGCATCTTTCAGGAGCTCTCTCGCATACTCAACCGCTTTCCATCCTGTTTCATTCAATGCAATGTGGTTCTTGCTGCGCAAAAACAGCGGAACGCCGAAAACCTCCTCCAGATGCTGCATCGTCCTCGTGATCGTCGGCTGTGAAATGTGCAGATTTTCCGCTGCTTTTGACAGAGTCCCGCAGTCTGCAAATGCAGCCAGCTGTTCCAGTTCTAAAAGATCCAACATATTCTCTCACCTTCTCACTATTCATTTTTAGGAATCTGGATTCCTGTATTCTTATTGTACATTTTCCGTTCCCGGATGTAAACTGATAACTGGAAACAGGGAAACGCCCTGATACAGAAAAGGTTACTTTGAACCGTAACCGGACAACGATCATAATATGATCAGATTTCAGAAGAAACGGAGGAATTTATCATGGAATATGTTAAATATGTTACATTGAACAACGGCGTCAAGATGCCGAAATTAGGTTATGGAGTATATCAGACTCCGCCGGAGGAGACCGAGCGCTGCGTACTGGAGGCCATCGAGACCGGTTACCGCAGCATTGATACCGCACAGGCTTACGGCAATGAGGCAGGCGTCGGCAGCGCGATCGCAAAAAGCGGGCTTCCGAGGGAAGAGTTTTTCATCACTACAAAGGTGTGGATCTCCAATGCGGGATATGAAAAGGCAAAGGCTTCCATTGAGGAATCCCTGAAGAATCTTCAGACAGATTATATCGACCTGCTCCTGATCCACCAGCCCTTCGGCGATTACTACGGAACCTACCGCGCTATGGAGGAGGCTTACGACGAGAAAAAAGTCCGTGCCATCGGCGTGTCCAACTTCTATCCGGACCGTTACCTGGACCTCTTCCACTTCTCCCGGATCAAACCGGCGGTGAACCAGGTGGAGACCCATGTATTCCAGCAGCAGAAGACTGCAAAGGAATATATGAAAAAGAACGGAACACAGATCATGTCATGGGGACCGTTCGCAGAGGGCAAAAACGATTACTTCAACAATCCGGTACTGAAAAAGATCGGTGAGAAGCACGGAAAGACAGTCGCACAGACTGCGCTTCGTTTCCTCCTTCAGAGCGACGTAGTGCTGATCCCCAAGTCCACGCACAGAAACCGTATGGAAGAGAACTTCAATATCTTTGATTTCTCTCTCGACGCAGAGGAAATGAAAGAGATCGAAGCGCTGGATACCGGAAACAGCCTGTTCTTCTCACACTACGATCCGGCTACTGTAGAGTGGTTTATGCCCCTTGTATAATTCCAGCCCGGCAGGGAATTATCTGGACTGAAACATAGCAGAGTAAAGAAATACAGCTCTGTGCGGAGAATCATCCGTACAGGACTGTATTTCTGTTTATTCATCCATCCCTTCGGAATGGTCTGACCATAAAATATGATCTTATCTCCTCTCCACCGCTCCGAACGGACATGCCTCCATGCAGTTCCCGCAGTGCAGGCAGTGTTCCTGCTGAATGACAAACGGTTTTGCGGACATATCGATACATTTCTGAGGACATTTACTGCAGCAGATGCGGCATCCGCGGCATCGGTCCGTGATGAAATATCCGCCCTGCTGCCCCGACGCATTTCTCTGGGTCTTCTCTCCATTTTGCCCCATCTGACCAGCTTCTCCCTTCGCGCTGACGCCCAGCACGAACGTATCCCGGAAGATCGGCTTCACGGACAGATCGAAGAACTCTCCCGTTCCTTCCGCCACCTGAAAGACTTCCAGAGCTGTCCGGCTCTCCTCCTGCGGGTAAATCTCCGCCATATGCTGAGCGTAAAACGCCTTTCCCTTTGCCGTGATAAAATACAGGCTGTTCTCATCCGTCAGCATGATGTAGATCACACGTGTAACCGGATGTCCTTCTCCATCTACTGTAGCGATCACGGTGGAATGGATCTCTTCTCTCAATATTCTCAGATAATCTTTCGTCTCCATAAAACCTCTCCTGCTGATTTTAAATTTCCTGCGATCAATGATCAGAATTCATACGGCGGATTTCCTGAGAAGTCAGCGATAACGCCGTGAGCGTCCTTTATGTAGAACACTTCAAAGATCGGGTTGTCAGCCGTCTCATACTGGCTTTTTACGATCGGGTTGTTCATTGCGCCTTTCTTTACGGACATGTTATCCTCAAAGACCGCTGTGCCGTGGATGCGGATCCATGCGTAGGACGGATCAGATACGCACACTTCGATCTCCGGATTCGCCTGCATGTCTTTGTAGACGTCCTTTGTGTTGTTGGTGCAGAACCAGAGTTTTCCGTCCTGTTCGAACAGGAACATGAACGGGCGTACCTTCGCCTTGTTGTCTCTCCCCACTGTTGCCAGATACTGTACCGGGTTTGACTGTAAAAATTCTGTGACTTTGCTCATTTTTGTTTCCTCCTTATTCATTGTAATACTTTTTATTACATCTGTAGCCAAAAAAATATGATCGAGTCAAATATTCTGTTTATTTTCTTACAACACTGATCCGCTCCTGAATGTGGCTGCCTTCTGTGATCTCATCTACCATCGCCACCGCATAGTCCGCATAGCTGATGATGCTCTCACCCTTCTCATTCAGCGTCAGTTCCTCTCCTCCAAGGATATACTCCCCTGTCTTTTCTCCCTCTGCCTGGAAATCACCAGCCGGGCTGATATATGTCCAGCGGACATCTTTTCTCTCACGAAGCTCGCTCAACGCTTTTGCCATTGCGGCTGCAAGAGGTTTGAACGCATCCGGGAAGTCCGGGCCGTCTGCCACGCATGCTGTGTGTTCCGGATTGCCATAAAGGCTGCCCGCACCGCCAACGATAAGAAGTCTTGTCTCCTTTCCGGAAAGAATATCGCACAGGTGTTTCAGAGAAGTACTGTGCTGCGGAAGCGTCTCCTCCGTCCATGCGCCGAAAGCGTCTACCACCGCATCAAACTGCTCCAGATCTTCTGCAGTCAGATCATAAAGATCTTTCTGTAAAACGTGCTGAGCTTTCGTCTGATTTTCGCTTCTTACAACTGCCGTTACATCCAGTCCTCTCGCTACAGCCTCATTTGCAATAAGTTTTCCTGCTTTTCCATTTGCACAAACAACTGCGATTCTCTTCATCTTTGTTTCCTCCTTATTTGTTGTAATCATATTTGTTACATCTCGCATTGTCAGAATAGCATATGCAAGTTGTAATGTCAATAGTTACATTAAAAATTTTAGAATTTTATATAGTTGAGGACAAAGTTTTCTAATTAAATAAAAACAGCACCCATCAAGGATGCTATTTTATAACGCTAAACCAAATTCACTATTACAGCATAATTATGTGGAAAATATAGCTACCGGAAAAAGTTTACAAAATCCTACAGTTTTTCATGCACGATCCTGCATTCCTTGAGACAGCATGCCACGCCATATGCATGGATCACTTCCAGCCCGTCAATCCTCAGCTGTTCAGCATAATTCTTCTCCTTGATCTGCCGCATCGCCTCCATGCACTTTTCGTCAAACTTTCTCTCCTCAGCATATTTTATTTCGATCACACAGCCGACTCCGTCCTCAGGGATTTCCACAAGGATATCACTGTAACCGTCTCCGGATTCAGGGTTTGAGCGCACGATCCACGAATCCTCGCTCCCCATGAGTCCGACCAGTATCCCATGGTAGAAAGATTCTTTTCTTCCTTTCCTGACCGCAGTATCCCGGATACTGATCGATCTTCTTAAAAAACCGTTAAATAACTTCTGCATTTCTTCTGCATCGCCGGATTTTACCGCATCGCAGAAATTACGGAGCTTCGCCGTATCATTTTTGACTGCTTTGGAGAACCATGTCAGGATCTGCTGCTCAAATATAAGCCTTACCTCCCGGTTCGGAATCGCCAGACTGTGTATGCCTCCCGTCACCCTTTCGGTGTCAGTCAGATACCCCGTGTTATACAGCAGGCTCCACAGATAGGTCATCTTTTCTTCCGCATCTTCTGAAGCCAGATCCTGATATGTCATCTCAGGAATAATTTTCTTCTTCACTACTCCTCCGGAAACCAACTGCTCGATCTCCGCCCGTACTGTACCTGTGGACTGTTCGATGATATCTCTTACCGTCATATTTCCACTGCTGTTGGCCCAGTAAAGCGCAGGCTCGGCACTCCTGTCGGCCAGGTGATCCGACACATAATTCAGCACATCCCACGGGCAGTATACCTCCTGCTGTCCGAACCGATACCCGTCATACCATTCTTTTACTTCCCCGTATTTTTCCTCCATTCCGTAATCGGCAAGCAGCTTTTTGACTTCTTCATCTGTAAATCCGAAATATTCATCATATCTGACGTCCGATATCGAGTGGACTTTAAAATTATTCAGTCCGGTAAATATACTTTCCTTTGAGACACGAAGGCAGCCTGTCAGGACAGCAAAGAACAGTGAATCATTCGTTTTCAACGCCATGCTGAACATCGTCCGGATCAGCGATATCATTCTGTCGTAATATCCGTTCTGATATGCCTTATTCAGAGGCACGTCATATTCATCGATCAGTATGATGACTTTCTTATCATAATGTTTATAAAGGAGTCCGGACAGCAGTTTTATACACTGACACAGTTCTGCCTGATTACGAAAGCCCTGATCCAGAATCCTCTGAAGAGGAGCCTTGTCGTACTTTGTCAGTCTGTCACTGTCCAGCAGCCACTGCAGGCGGAGCGCTTCATCATAAATAAGTCCGCTCAGCAGTTCGTATGACATCTCATACGAATCACTCTCCACATCTTTCAGGCTTAAAGAGATTACCGGATACTGTCCCTGGTATTTCCCGCATAATTCCTTTTCTTCTGAGATCTGGAGTCCTTTGAACAGAGATGCATCCGCACCGATCTCAAAGAAAGAACGAAGCATATCCATATTCAGCGACTTCCCGAAACGCCGGGGTCTGGTAAACAGATTCACCTCTGCCCAGGAATCCAGCAGTTCCTTTATAAATCCGGTCTTATCAATATAGTAAAATCCCTCTGTACATATTTTCCTGAATTTTTCAATTCCAACCGGAAGTTTTTTCATGATCTTATCTTTCATTCCGCCGCCTCCCTTTTCGGATGCTTTTCTGCTATTATACATCAGGAGTCGCAAGAATGAAACCCATAATAAGCTGCCTGCAGGTTTCAGACCTTTACAACTTCAGCCCCTTCCGTTATCCCATTTTCATTAAATGCATCAGCCCGTACATAGTAATGTTCATCCTTCACAAGAGCGCCTATCCGCTGTTCTGTACCGAATACCATATAGCTGTGATACAGTTTTTCCAATGTATGTCCCCAAAGGATAATGTAACCCGTCGTGCCGACCGGAACACCGGTCAGATGTATTTTCTCAGGTCTTCCATCACATCTGCCAGCGTGATCGATTCCAGTTCCCGCTCCATCGCCGTCTGGACCCGCTGCAGCTTGTCGTCCAGAATATTATGGATATTCTTTCCCACCGGACAGTCAGGGTTCGGATTTTCATGAAAATGGAACAGTGTATTCTCCTCAATACACTCCACTGCCCTGTATATATCCAGAAATGTGATCTCATCCAGCGGTTTTCTGACCGCTGCCCCTCCGGTCCCTCTCTTCACCTCGATCAGTCCCGCATCCTTAAGCTGCGACAGGATCCTCCGGATGATGACCGGGTTCACGTTAATACTGGCCGCCAGGAAATCACTGGTGACCTTATAATCTTCTTTGAACGTCTCCATACATGTCATCATATGTATGGCGATCGTAAATCTGCTTGAAATCTGCATGATGGTCTCCTCCCTTACGGACTTCATTTTACCTGCGGCGCATTGTAATGTCAATCATTACACTGACTCTGCGTCTTCTTCCTGTGTCACTTCAGTTCTTCTTCGTATAACTCCCGGTCAATATCCTTAAACACATTGAGGATGATCCTGTCAAACTCTTCCCCGTGCTCTTTCAGAAAATCCGTCACCGTCTCCACTGCGATCTTCGCCGCTTCGTCATTGGGAAAATGAAACTCTCCTGTGCTGATACAGCAGAAGGCAACCGACCGGATCTGGTTCTCTACGCAGCATTGCAGCACATTCCGGTAACAGTTCCTCAGATCATCCCTCAGCGCCTGTGTCAGACGTCCGCCTACGACAGGCCCCACGGTATGGATCACATACTTTGCCGGCAGATTATATCCCTTTGTCAGGACAGCCTGCCCGGTGGGTTCCTCATAACGGGATCCGTACTGCATCTTCCTGCGTTTCATATAATGACTGCATTCCTCCCGCAGTTCAATGCCCGCCGCGCTGTGGATCGCATTGTCGATACAGCGGTGACAGGGGACGAAGCACCCCAGCATCTGGGAATTCGCCGCGTTCACGATCACGCCGACCTGAAGCCGGGTGATATCTCCCTGCCAGATCGAGATCTTGTCCGCAAAAGGATGGCTGCTCCCGTACTGTTCCGCTATAGCAGGGATCTCATCCAGAGTCACGATCCCTTTCTCTTCCGCTTCCTCAGAGAGGAACTCGTCCTGCACTCTGACCACTTCCTCCGCCATCTTCCCCGGCATACGGATATTCATGAGTGACCGCAGCGCCATCCTCTTTTCCATATAGTCGCCGCTCACTTCCAGATCCCGGTACCGTACCGAGTCCTCTTTGAATTCCCGGAGGAGATAGTCCAGACGTTCGTTCTGCTTCCTGTCTTTCATCGCCGTCTGACCTCCTCTCCATTTTCTTCACGGTTCTCACTGTTATCTTCAGAGTCCCCGACAGCGGCTCCGATACAGCTACTGATATCTTTGATGCTCCTGGCAATATCTTCGTTGATCCCCACAGCGCGTCTTCCCAGGCTCTCCGGCATCACCGCCTCGTCCAGGTTCAGACGGATAAGGGACCATTTCTCATTTTCCCTCACCATCTTTTCAAAAGGAAAGCGGATGATCGTCGGCGTGTTGAACCCTACTCCCAGTTCCAGGAGTACCACGTGTTTACTCTGATTGGCTCTCAGGAAATCCGCATAGCGGGCCGCAGCCTCGTGCCAGTGTTCCTCTTCCACGAAATACTGATCGCACCTGAGATGCATCGCCATATTACCGCCGCAGACCGGGCATTTGGGTACCAGGGAAGACGGAATCTTACATTCTTCCCTCTCCTGATCCATCTCCAGAAACAGATCGACGGCGTCATACACCTTGTCATGACACCCTCTGGCGCACTGGATCTCCCCATAATCACCCTGAGTGGCGAAGATATCTTCATCCGCAAATCCCGCTTTCCAGAACTGGTGGTCCACATTGGTCGTCAGGACAAAATGAGGCGTATCTTTTACCAGATCACAGACTTCCCGGTAAAGCGGAAGGGCGTCCGGCCAGATCCGGTTCAGGCATGCGTGCTTTGACCAATAGCCCCACTTCTCCTCTTCCGTCGGGAAAGGATAGAATCCCGCACTGTACATATCCATCATCGCGGAGCCGTACTTTTCTATAAACTCTCCGAAATTGTCCGTAAACCGCTTTCCGCCATAATTCATCCCCGCTGCCGTGGACAGCCCCGCACCGGCTCCGATGAGTACCGCGTCCGCCGCTTTCAGGAGCTCCGCCGCTTCTTTTACCTGCTCCTCATACGGAGTGCGCTGAAACACGTAGCCTCTCGCCGGCACTCCGCTTAAAAACTGCATAAAATCGACTTTTTTCGCTTTCTTTCTGTTTAATATCTGAATTGCCATCTCTGCTCCTTTACTGTCAGATTCATTGTAATATTGTTAGTTACATCTCACAGTCTCAGGATAGCACCATTTAGTTGTAATGTCAACAGTTACATTTATTCCCCACTAGTAATATCCAAAATTCTTTCGCGGTAACAATAAATGGTTTCTTCGGAAAATGTTTGATATTTCCGGTTACCAGATATGCATCATCATCCTGCTTTTCCACGACCACTTCATAAAACGGAAGATCCTTCATATCCGGAAGTATCTCGTCCGTTGGTCCCGGAACAATTTTTTCTCCATATTTTTCAATAACAGAAAGAAGCATTAAAATATTTTTCTCCGAGAAATGAAATTTCTTTCTTCGGAGCACTTCATTATATTCTTTCATGATCTCATCACTGAACAGCGGGATGATTTCTCCATCAAGCATCTTTCCTACGACCTGAACTGTAGCCGCATCCGGGAAGCTTGAGAGCAGCGCAGAAACTAAAACATTTGTATCAATCACCGCATAATATATCACTCTGTCTCCTCCCCATATCTGGCCCGGCGGATTTCCTCGTTAATTTCTTCCAACGGCATATCCTGAATTCCGTTTTCTTTTGCTTCCGCCCGAAGTGCCATAAATGCCTTTACTCCATCAGTTCTTTTAACCTCATCAGACGCCTGAATTGAAAAAGGTATCCTTCGTTCTCTGACCACCGCCCTCGCAAATATATTAAATGCTGTAGTTGCATTCATTCCAAAATCTGCGCAAAGTGCATCAAACTGACGTTTCAAATTTTCATCCATACGAACACTGAATGTTGCCTGTGCCATACTAACACCTCCTGTACTTTCTTGTTATAAATAGCATATCAAATTATTCGTAATAATGCAATTTAAAACACATCAGGTTATATTTTATTCAAATTTCAGTCTCTTCATCCATAATCTTACAACAATTTATTCCCTTTCTCACAGATCTCATAGATCTCATCATATTTCTCCTCGATCAGCGGTGTGATCTTCTCCGTCTGCTTCCTCACTCCCGCCCTGTACAGGAAATAAGGAAGGATCCACCCGAGGAATCCCGGGATCGCCAGGATGATGCAGAGTGCGATAAGAGGCGGATCCGCTGTCACCGCAAATGTAGACCCCGCCATAAACGCGGTCCCCAGGATTCCCACAGCCAGAGCGATGACAGTCGGTCTCGCCGTCTTTTCCTTCTCAAGACGGCTGATCTGATCAACACATGCCTCAAAGTTCCTCTGAAGCCGCGTCAGTTCCATCTTATTGATGATCTTCCGGTTCCTCTTGAACCGGATCACGGTCTTTCTCTGGTGTGAAGAGCCGGTCCGCTCCGGATATTTCTCAAGCCCTCCAGGCATTACATTCTCATCGATCTCCCATCCGAAATTTGCGTAGCCGTCTATGAAAAAAGATACCTGTCCGGGATCCGTCACCACCTCTTTGTATTCATATCCTATAAACCCGCCGGGCCTTCCGGTCCTATTCTCCACCATACTCGTCCCCTCCGATCTGCTCTCTTTCTTCCGTTTTCGCCGCTACGGGAAGTCTTACTGTAAACGTGCTCCCCTTCCCTTCCTCGCTGATGACCGAAATCTCGCCGTTCATCAGAGTCAGGATCCTCTGGACAAGGGCCAGTCCCAGTCCGTTTCCCTCTTTTGAATGGGAGGTGTCGCCCTGATAAAATTTATCAAAGATATGGCGGACGCTCTCTTTGCTCATCCCGCAGCCTGTATCCGCGACAGATACCTCTGCATATTCCTCTGAAACGCTCTGGCATACGGAAACCTTTCCGCCGGGTTCTGTAAACTTGATCGCATTAGAAAGAAGGTTGTTCCAGACCAGTTCCATCAGGCTCCGGTCCGCCTGCACGACTGTCCTGTCTTCCATCACCACGTCCAGTTCCAGATCTTTTTCATCCCACAGTTCCTCATAGTGCAGGATGCATTCTTCCAGCTGACCGCACAGATCGTAATCCTCAATCTCCGGATCGATCCGCTGGTTCTCCAGCTTGTTCAGTCTGAGGATATTGCTGATCAGATCAGACAGGCGCACCGCCGCCTCTTCAATATTCCTGGCATACTCCTGCTTCTCCTGATCTGTCCCGCCTCCCTTCTGCAGAAGTTCCGCATAGTTCTTGATAATGGAGATAGGCGTTTTCATCTCATGGGAAACGTTTGAGACAAAGTCCGTCTTCAGCGTCTCCACACTCCCCAGTTCCTCCACCATCTTGTTGAAATCCAGGATCATGACATCCAGATAGTCCAGCCGGTCCGCAGTATGGGGCGTGGGGATATACACGGAAAAATCGCCGTTTGACACCTTTTCCGCAGCTTTGGCAAGACTGTGGAGAGGCTCCTCGTAGGTGCTTCTCATTTTCTTTCTCGTAAAAAGAGTCAGCCCCACTGCCACGATCCCCCAATATATTATCGGAAGCACCGACTGTATAATGGCATTCCACTCCAGTTTGTTCATCAGCACGACCAGTCCTACATGAAGACCTGACATAAGGAGCAGTACCCCCAGATAAATGGCAAAAAGGGACAGAGGGAAAAGACTGTCCTTTATGATCCGCTGTTCCTTTCCCGCTCTCCCTTTTTTCCTGTTCCCGGAGCCTTCTCCGCTCTTTCTTTCTGCTCTCTGTTCTACGCTCATTGCAGCACCGCCTTATAGCCAAGCCCCCGGACAGTCACGATCTTAAACCCATCGCATTCTGCCAGTTTGCTTCTCAGCTTTGTCATGTACACATCCACCGCCCTCAGGCTGGTGTCGCTGTCCATCTCCCAGAATTCATCCATGAGCTGCGCTCTGGAAAACGTCTTCTTCGGATAGGACAGCAGTTTATATATGATATTAAATTCCCGTGTTGTCAGGCTGATCTCTTCCCCGTTCACTTCCGCGCTTAAGGCATCCGCATCCAGTGTCAGATTTCCCACCGTGATCTTGCGTTCCGTCTCAATATTGGCTCTGCGAAGGAGCGCCCGGACACGGAGTACCAGCTCATCCAGATCCACAGGCTTGACCATGTAATCATCAATGCCGAGCTGGAATCCTTTCTGCTTGGAGGGAAGATCATCCTTAGCAGACATAAAAAGAATCGGGATACGCTGATTCACTCTCCGCACATTCTGTGCGAACTCAAACCCGTCGATCTCCGGCATCATGATATCCGAGATGATCAGATCGTATAACTGGTTGTACATCTCGTCATATGCGTCCCGGGCGTTCAGACAGCCTTTTGTCTGAAACCCGCTGTCGTTCAGATAGGTGCAGACGAGCCGGTTCAGCCGCTCATCGTCTTCTACAACAAGAATATGTATCATGTCATTCCTCTCCTTCTCCGGCCCGGTCTCCGCCGGATCCGCAGGAATTTCCTGCTCTGCGATGTTTCCTCTATAATGTAGCCGTCTTATGTTTCCATAATGTTTATCTTATGTTTCTAAAATGTTAAAAAGTATTTCGCGTCTTATTTGTTATCCCTCACCGCAAATACCGCGATCAGGAATAACACTGCCGCTCCTGCTGTCATCCAGAGGAAAGATACGTTCATTCCATGCATCATCGCGTGATCACCATAAGTTTCCGCAGAAGCGGCGCTCACCGCTGTCATGATCCCCACGAATACGGCGGAACCGATAGATCCTGCTATTGTCCTCAGGGAGGTGAGAAGTGAAGACGCGTCCGCCACCTTCCGCGGATGCACATTGCTCGTTCCCCAGGTCAGAAGGGGCATCATGAGACTTCCGATCGCCACGTTCCGGATCACATTGAGCGCTGCGGCTGTCCACAGCGGCGTATCCATCGACAGGAAATACATTCCGATATTGCTGACGATCAGTGCCGCCGAGCCTGCCACGAAGATCTTCTTGATCCCTATCCTGTCATAGAGATTTCCCGCGAACGGACTGACCACCGCCGTCGCAAGAGATCCCGGCAGAGTGACCAGTCCGGATACGACCGCGGAATATCCCATAACGCTCTGGACATACAGCGGCATCATGACAGAAGATCCCATCATCACAAGATAGAGTACCATGCTGGCGATCACACTGACTGCGTAGTTCCGGTTTGCCAGGATCTTCACATCCAGAAACGGCTTGTCAAGGCCGCACTGGCGCATGATAAAGAGAGCACACACGACTGCACCCACGATCAGGGGAAGACCTCCCTCTACGCTGATCAGTCCGAAACTGCTGATATTTCCGATACCAAGTGTGATTCCGCCGAATCCGACAACGCTCTCCACAAAGGAGATCACGTCGAATTTCTTGTCCTGAAGTTCCAGTACATCCTCAAATACGAAGCAGGATATTACAAACGAAACCGCCAGAATGACCAGCGCCACATAGAAAATGGATTTCCATCCGAAGGCATCGATCATCAAACCGGCAATCGTCGGCGCCACAACCGGAGCGGCGGTCGTCGCCAGCCCGTAGGTTCCCATCATCGTACCTTTTTTCTCAACAGGGTAAACAGTCAGGATGATGACCTGCGCCGCCGTCATCAGGACGCCGTTACCGCATGCCTGCAGGATCCTTCCCGCCATCATGACCCCGAAGCTGCCCGCAAATATACTGATCAGAAGTCCCAGGATAAACCCTCCGATCCCGACCAGATACAGTTTCTTCGTGGGAAACCGGGTGATCAGGAACGCGGTCAGTGGCATGATCATCCCCATCGCCAGAGAATACCCGCTGGTAATCCACTGTCCCACCGAAGTGCTGATCCCGAAATAATCCACCACATTCGGCAGCGCCGTGGTCATTGCTGTCGACAGCATCGACGATGCGATCCCGGAAACGACCAGGCATATAAATATCATTGTCCTCTTTTTACTGTTCAATGCTTCTGTTTTATTACTGCTCATGATGTGCCTCCATTCTGTGCCATACTTTCTGATTGATGTTATCCGCCATCTTCAGCAGGATCTGTTCCGCTGACTCCAGTTCTTCCTGGGTCAGCCCTGTGCTGAATGTATCATAGAACTCGGCGTGTATCTGTTTGATCCTCCGCGCCGCGGGAATCGCCTTTTCAGTCAGATACAGATGCTTCACCCGCCGGTCCTTCTCATCGCCCTCAACCCGGATATACTTTACTTCGCTCAGTTTCCGGATCGTCTTGGACAGTGTGGCCTTGTCAACCCGAAACCGGTCTGTCATCTCCTGCGGTGTTGCTCCCGGATGCTCATAGAGGTATTCTACGTAAAACTGCTGTCCCCATCCGATCTCAAAATCGGACAGGCCGTGATCATAGTACATTTTCATGAGTCTGTCAAAGATTGAGACGCAGCGCCCTATATCCGGGAAACATTGTTCACGCATTAAAATGTCCTCCTTATTCTTCCGATTTTTCACAGTCCGGAGCAGGGAAATCCGCTCCGGTTTCATACTATAGCACGAATTAGTAGCGCACGCAACCTTTTTCATGAAAAGAAATTCCCGGTCAGGTCTCTGACCGGGGCGTTCCTTATATAAAGTTAATATCAATCTTTTTCAGTTTTTCGTACAGTGCCTGGGGGCCTGTGGTATCTTCCTTGATATTGTCCATCTCAATCCGTATCTCCTGCATGGTTTCGTCCACATGGGCAATCTCATCCGCACATTCCTTCAGACGCGCGATCACTTTCTCCGCATGCTCCACATTCTGCTTGTACTTGATCTGATGCTCCAGACTTGCCCAGAAATCCATAGCAATGGTCCGGATCTGCACCTCTGCCTTCACTTCCTTCACCGACTCTGCGAAGAAGATCGGAACGCTGATGATCAGATGAAGACTCCGGTAACCATTGGGTTTGGGATTGCTGATATAATCCTTCCTGCGGATCAGTTTGATATCATCCTGTCTCGTCAGGGCGTCCGCCAGCAGATAGATGTCATCTATGTAAGAACAGATCACACGGATCCCGGCGATGTCGTTGAGATGTTCCTCAATATTTTCTCTCGTAGGCGGGATCCCCAGCCTCGCCATCTTCTCAATGATACTGGTCTGGCTCTTCAGACGGGTCTCGATCGAACTGATCGGATTTCTCTTATACCTCACCTCGAATTCCGTATCCAGCACTTCAAACTTCGTATTGATCTCCTTGATCGCGCAGGCATATCCCATCATCAGTTCCTTATAATCCAGCACATCATCGAGCAGGTCCATAGCCTGCCCTAACAGAAGACTCCCGCCGTCTCCATTCAGGAATCCCAGCCCGTTTTCTTTCTCCATTTTGATCTCCCTTCTGACGATTTTCCACCGTCTGGCTCATATCTCCTATTTTAGTCGTTCCGTCAGAGATCATCAACAAAAACAGACTATATTTTTTTGAAACATGATTCAGCCTTCCGCCGCCTGTTCTGTATCGATCATAAGGTTCTTCAGCCAGATATATTTTCTGTAACGCCTGTACACAGCGGGAAGTTTTACGATCTCATCCAGATTGATGATTCTTATCCCCACTTGATTTTTTCTCCGTACTGAAATATGATTTTACAGTACATATTACAGATTTTCTATAAGATATCTGCAAGACTCTATAACAATCCTGCGCGGAGGTGATATTATGATTCCTTCTATTGTATTAAACGATGACCGCTCGGAAAAGGTGTGTTACAACACTCCCGATTACCCTGTTTATATCCGGAGAGGGCTTCTCTCCCGATATCCGGACTATAAAGCTCCCAACCACTGGCACGACGACGTGGAATTCATCCGCGTCCTTTCCGGGCGCATGAAATATAATGTCAACGGGGAGGTCACAGAGTTAAAAGCGGGCGGCGGGATCTTCGTCAATTCCGGACAGATGCATTTCGGATTTTCAGACACAGAGGAAGAGTGTGATTTCCTGTGCATTATCCTGCATCCCATGCTCCTGGCATCCGTATTTCCCTACGAAAATGATTTTGTACTGCCTTTGATCCGGAACCGGAAGTTTCCCTTCCTCCTTCTCTCTCCGGGCACGGACTGGCAGCGCGATATCACTGCTGCCCTTGATCTTCTTTATGAGAATCGGGAACTGCGCACTGCCCCTCTGCACGCCCTCGCCTCTTTCGCAAAAATCTGGGCGATTCTGAGCGAGCACGCCCCGGAAGACGACGGAAGGCCCAACCGCCAGAGCCAGGATCTGCAGACTGTAAAAAATATGGTGGGATTTATCCAGAAAAATTACAGGAATAAGCTGTCTCTTTCCGACATCGCTTCCTCCGGCGCGGTGGGACAGAGCAAATGCTGCAGACTGTTTACCCGCTATTTTTCCCAGTCGCCCAATGAATATCTGAACCGCTACCGGATCAGCAAGAGTCTCGATCTGCTGCGCAGCACTGATCTGTCCGTCACTGAGATTGCCCTCTCAGCAGGCTTTGGAAGTGCAAGCTACTACGCGGAAACATTCCGGCAGTATCTGGGGAAAAGTCCGAGGGAGTTCCGGAACGAATTCCGAAACTCCCTCAATCCGGCGGGAACAAAATGACCTGTGTCTCACTCCAGGACTACACATTGATTTCCCCGGGACTCAAACACTTTCTCAAACTGTTCTCTGTCATATTCTATTCTGCCTGAGATCGGATCCGCGATCGTCACTGTCGTCTCAGTATAACCGATCAGCACTGCACCGTGATCGTTCGTACTCCAGTCCACATACCCGCCGTCTTCCGTGTACCACCCCTGGGTGCTTCCCCTGTCTGCCATGGAGATTGTCACCCAGACAACAACCGGCTGTCCCTGGCTCACCCGTTCATAGAGTTCCTCCGGAGAACTCCCGGTCACATCCAGCGCCCGCATGGGGCTTCCCTGATCATCGAGATATCTGTCCGCCGCGGTGACGATCGCTCCCGCCCCGCATATGATCCCGCCTGCTGTAAATGGATCCCCGATAAAGTACTCATTCATATCCGTTCCATAAAGTCTTCCGTCGGCCCCATAGTAACGGTCTGCCGACGGTTCATCTTCATTTTGTTCGTGAATATCTTCCATGTCTTGTTCATCCACGATGATCTCCAGGGGGCGGACCTGCTCAGTCATCTTCTGTCCCTCAGTTCCGCATGTTTCCTGCACACATCCGTTTTCCCAATCATTGTCTCCGCCCTGAACGCCCATGGCAACGCATGTCACCAGGGACAGGCTCAGGCTCACTCCTGCAAGTATCTTTCCTGTCATCTTTATCCCTTCTGTCCTTTTCTCTTCTATGATCATGTATAACTCTTTTGTCCGCTCAGATACCTGCAGAATCGGATAGGGGAAGGTCCCGCCCCCTGTCCGCTCAACGCGATGCCGCGAGCAGCTCACAGCAGCCACGTACCGGTCTTATCGCGCAAAAAAAATGAGTGCAGGCATCCGGGCGTTTTCCCTTTTGTCTACACTCACATTATAATCAGGCCATTTCTCTTACGTCTAATACTTAAACCTCATCCTTTTCAATGCTTTCCAGGCATGTCTTTGATTTTTACTCAAAAACTCCCTTCAGCACATTCACGCATCCTTCAATCCCAAGTTTTGAGGAATCCAGCACTATATCGTAATTTTTCAGATCTTTCCACTCTTTCCCTGTATTTGCACGGAAATACCCCGCCCTCTTTTTGTTGTAATATCTGCGGGTGGATTCCACCTCCTCCGGCGCGATCCCATAATCTTTTGTGATCCTGTTTTTCACCTCTTCTTCATTTCCGGAATGGATGAACACTTTCACAACGCCTTTCTGCTCTCTCAGCGCGTCAGCTGCGCAGTGTCCCAGGAAGATTGACGGTCCCTCCATGGCGAGTCTCCGGATCTCAAGCTGCTCGTCCAGAAATACCTTTCCTTCTGCAGTCAGCATACTCGGATCACCTGTCTGTACGCGGCTCATGACAAACATGGAATAGATCAGGCTTCCTGTCGCCTTCTCCTCATACCGGTTGATGTCCTCAACCGGTATCCCATGTTTCTTTGCTACCGCCTCCAGTATTTCCTTTCCATAACACGGAACGCCGCAGACCTCTGACAGCCTGCGTCCGATCTTTGTTCCTCCGCTTCCATATTCCCTCTCGATCGTGATATAACGAAATTTCATAGTCTCTCTACCTCCTGAAACGTCCGGACCGGCCTGAATGTTTTCTGACAGACCTGCCAGACGAATATTATTTCGGTTATTTCTCACAAGTGTATTAATATCCACCCGTTGATTACCCTTTGCTATGGTATTATAATAATAAAAATATGTTTACATCTCAATGGACAAGTGTACATCCTTGTGGTTTAATCAACATTTTTCTATTAAGTGTGGATTAACTCCATGTATACATTTTATCAGAGGGGGATACTAAAGATGAAACAGCCAGAAAAGCACGATCTTCGATTTGTAAAAAATGAAAATCTGATCCGAAATACATTCCGGGGAATGATGGATGAAAACGAGTATTCCAAGATATCGATCAAAGAACTCACGGAACGCGCGCAGATCAACCGGAAGACATTTTACCTTCACTATCCGTCTCTGGATCATCTGCTCGCCGCCCTTCAGCTTGAACTTATGTCACCCGCCCTTGAAAAGATTTCAAAGACTGCATTTCCGGATGACGCGGAACAGATCATCCAGCACAGTTTTGAATTCATGGCATCTCTTGATCCGGTAGACAAAAAAATCCTCTCAAGCAAAGGGCATTTTCCGGAGGGGCTGAACCCTCCGGATCTGTTCCGGGAATACTTTTTCAGAAAATATGACCGCCTTCCAGGTTACACCCGCTTTGAGACTAACCTGATCATCACCTATTTTTCTGTTTCCCTCGGGGTGATCTATCGTCAGTGGGAAGTGGACGGGCAACGGATCCCGCTGGAGGAGATGGTTCCCCTTGCCACCCGCCTGATCCTGCACGGGCTCGACGGAGCTGGGCTGGTCGGAAAAGATTTTTCCGTCAATTCCGCCGGGGAGGAAAACAGGGAGCCTTGAGGATACACTTTCGTTCCCCAGGCCCCCTGTCCTTTCCGAATCAGAATAACCTTTGTTCCCGGATCATCTCCAGGATCTCTCATAGATTGCCGCGCACTCCTCATCTGGAATCTTATCTATATCTGTCCATGTGAAACCACATGGGCGATAGCAGTTTCTTATCCGATCACCCGGAACTCTTTCCACTTTCCTCCCCGGAAACGGATCCAGAAGAACATTGCCCGGATCATCCAGTCCAGACACATGGCGAACGCGATTCCGATCACGCCCAGATCCAGAAAGATCCCGAACAGGATGGAAAACACCACGCGGCACCCAATGGTGGAAAAAATGCTCACATACATGGTATATCTCACATCCCCTGCTGCCCTCAGCCCGTTCGCCAGAGCCCCGGAAAGAGGATAGAACAGAGCGTTAAAGATATTGTGTATGATGACCAGGACCGCCACCAGATCCGCTGTCTCATCTGACAGCGCATACCCTTTCAGGACGAGGGGCGTCACAGCCAGGATCAGGGCATTCCAGAGAATCGATGCAAGAAGGGTGATCCGCAGCAGTTTTTTCATATAATATTCCGCCGCTTCTGTATCTCCCGCTCCCATGCACTGCCCGATCACGGTGACAAAGGCAAGCCCCAGGGCGGTTCCCATCAGCGCAGCCACGGACCAGAAACTCTGTGCTACTCCGTTTGCCGCGATCTGTACCGTCCCGAAAAGAGCTGTAATACTGCTCAGAGCAACTTTCGTAAGCTGGAACAGCCCGTTCTCAATCCCATTTGGCACTGCAATCCCCAGAATCCGCTTCACCATACCGCTCTCCCATCGGAAGATATTCTTCCAGGCAAGGCGGACACTGGCCGGACCGCTTTTCTTTCGGAAGCAGAGGATCAGGATCACCACCGCAGAAAATGTCCTGGCAATCAGGGACGGATACGCAACCCCCGCCACGCCTGCGTGGAGTACAAACACCCCAACGGCATTCCCGACGATATTGATCCCGTTTGAAGCCAGAGAGATATTCATGGTCACACTGGTCTTTCCCATGCTCCGGCAGACTGCTGCCCCGGCGTTATAGAGAGCGATCGCCGGATAGGAGTATGCCGAGATCTGAAGGTATGTCACGCACGCATCCATCACATCCGGGTCCACCTCTCCGAACAGGAGCCTAAGAAGCTGACGGTTCAGCGCCAGAGAGAAGATGGTCACCGCCGCGGAAAAGACTGCCGAGATCATCACCAGCTGTCCCGCGGAGAGATTTCCGTTCTTCTCATCCCTGCTGCCGATATACTGGCTTACCACCACGGCGCCGCCGGCTGCCAGCGCGGAAAACAGGAAGATAAAAACCGTATTGAACATATTCACAAGGGAGACACCGGATACTGCCGCCTCCCCCGCATAGCTGACCATAAACGTATCGGAAACTCCCACCAGGACCTCCAGAAGCTGTTCCAGAAAAAGCGGGACGATCAGGATCTTCAGATCATGGTTTGAAAAGATCTTTCTCTCATCCGGTATTGTCCCTGACGGCTCTGTCAGCCGGTATATCAGTCCTCTCATCAGATATTTCCCCTCTTATCCTTCATTTCTTTCAGCTAAAAGTATAGTTCTTTAAATACGATTTATCCAATACTTAGTTTTCATATGGCGACATGCCCGAAAAGCATGAAAAAGATTCCGCCTGGAGAGTTTTTCCCTCTACACATTCGGAATCCTTTTTCTCGGTTTCTGCCTATTCTTCTGCATTCAGCAGCACACTTTTTTCTTATGCTGTCAGAAATAATATAAAATAGAACACAACGATAACTGCCACAATGATCCCCAGCACCGTCAGGATCTTCTTTTTCATATGCTGCCTCCCTTACTTGTCCTTGAATACAATCTCATATTCATCCATGTCATACACATTGCCGAAAAATCCTGTGAGGATCGTTTCCGCGTTGCTTCTTGCATTCTCAAGAAGCCCGCTGTCTATCGCGTCCTGCCGGGCTCTCTCCTGCAGGGAATCAAGCCCCTCGTTGATTTCTTCCAACGTGATCTTGCGGAAAGCACTCTCCTTTTCGTGATATACTTCAAAAGAATCTGTATCAAGTTCTGTGCTTAATATCTCGGCTTCAGGGAGTCTGACCTCGATCGTATGGTCATTGAGTTCCCATTCGATCTCTTCAAAGTTAAAGCCCGCCTTGACTTCTACTCCATAACTATAGATATATTTGCTCTGCGTGAACGGAATCGTAAATCCGAATAAATCTCTTGACCCCTCCAGCACATTAACTTCCTTACAGTACGCCGACTGTGTGGCCAATTCACCGATATTTTCAAAACCGATCGATGTCGTTGTACCCCTTGTGGAAAAGTATCTTGTGACTCCAAGTAAAAGAGCTGCGATGACAATAATCACCAGGATGATCTTGATGAGTTTCTGTGAAAGATACAGCTTCAGCAGTCCATTCCGGCTTCCTTTCTTTTTATCTTTTTGTTCGTTCATAACTTCTCCCTCCCGTAAAAACTAACCGTTCTCTGTCCACACCATACTGCCTATAATACATGATTTATATTCAAAAGGAAACCTCTTTACATAATATTACCATTGTTTGCCCGGTCTCTGACAGAGAAAACTGTAGGTTCCGCTTCCGACTGTCTCCCGCTCCCTGCCCGGCAGACAGATCTCCGCCTCTGTGTTCGCCGGCACTGTCACATGAACAAGGATCTGATCCTCCACAATCTCCCAGTCGACCGCTGCTGTTCCATAAGGAGTCTCCTCGCTGACAGATACGGAAGTCAGTCCGCTGTCAAAGGCGGGCTCCACACGGAATCTCTTATATCCTGCTTCCAGAATGTTCAGACCGCCCAGATGTTGATACATCCATTCTCCGATACAGCCAAACGCATAGTGGTTATAACTGTAGGTGCTGACTGTACCGTCCTCTGCGACTGCGCCCCAGCTCTCCCACATGGTAGTGGCTCCTTTTTCTACCTCATAGAGCCAGCCCGGACATCCCTCCTGGAAGAGAAGCTTATACGCCACATCACTTCTTCCATTTTCACAGAGTACATCCATCAGGAAACGGACACTTAAGAACCCGGTATCAAGGCGGTCTGAGTTCTTCCTGATCATATCGCACAGATGCTGTACCATTTTCGGGCGCGCCTCATCCGTGACAAGTCCCATCTTCAGGGCGATCACATAAATTCCCTGGAAATCCGCGTCCATAGTACCGTCCTCATGGACGTATTCCTCGATGAACGCCTGCCGGATCTTCCCGTACAACTCCTCATAATGTTCCGCATCTTTCTTCTTTCCCAGAATCCGGGCAATCTCTGCCATGTTCTTCGCGCTGAAGGCATAGTATGCGGGCGCCACAGTCCCCATGGTCGCGTATGCCGTATCGTTCATGGCATTGGCATCCGGATTGTTCAGGACAATGCTTGGGATCAGCCAGTCTCCAAAATGGAAATCCGTATTCCAGAGATATCTGCTGCGTGCCTTGCGGGTCTCATCCCAGTTCTCATATCCTTCCGGATGGCTGTTTGCCGCCCGGGAATCAATGTACTCCATCCACCGGGTCATAGCGTCGTAGTTTTCCTCCAGAATCTTCCTGTCACCGTATGCACGATAAACACTGTAGGGCACCATGATCACCGCGTCTCCCCAGCCGCAGCTCGTATCTGCTCCCAGGTTATCCCTCAGGAACGTAGCATATGCCTTCAGATAGGGAACGATCATGGGAATCGCACCGTCCTCCATCTGTTCTGCCCGGACATTATCCATCCAGGAGCTTAAGAAAGCATCTGCCTCTGTATTAAAGCACATGGTGGGGGAGTAGACCATGATGTCCCCGGTCCATCCGGCTTTTTCCCTCTGGGGGCAGTCCGTGGGGATGGATATGGTATTTGAGATCTGGCTCCACCAGATGTTGCTCTGAAGCTGGTTGATCCGTTCATCCGAAGTGTGGAAGGAACCGATCTCATCCATCGCGCTGGAGTAGGCATAGACGGTGAAATCTTCTGTGAAGGGCGTTCCTCTCCACCCCCGGATCCGGACATAACGGAATCCGTGATAGGTAAATGCGGGCTGATAAGTCTGTGTCCCCTCCCGGGCGATATAGATCTCGGTCTGCTCTTTGTTATTATTGAGGATGGAGTTGAAATAATTTCCTTCCTGGTCCAGCACCTCAAAGTGTTCCAGTGTGATCACATCCCCTTCTTTTGCAGTCACGGTAAACCGGATATTTCCGGCAAGTGTCTGTCCCGCATCCAGGATCATATCCCCATTGGGCGCGGTAAAGATCCGCTCAGGATGAAAGATCCGGACCGGCCGCACCGGGGCAAGGGGCTGTCCCTTCAGATTATCCTTCCGGTATTCATTCTCATTCCCCTCATTCTCTTTTTCGGATTCCATGGGGATCACCTTTTCCCAGCCGCTGTCGTCAAATCCTGCACAGTCCCAGCCCGGCATTTCTTTCCTTGCGTCGTACTTTTCCCCGACAAAGAGATCCGAAAAAATGATCGGTCCGGTGGAGGATACACCCGCTTCTCCTGTGACTGTCTCCTTTGTCCCGTCCATATATTCAATCTCTGCGTCCAGAAGGAGAGCCGTAGTATTACCGTACTGGCAGCAGTCTCCGGTGGTCCCGACCCTGCCTGCCCACCATCCGTCCGCCAGGATCACGCCGATCACATTCTCCTCCGGTTTCAGCAGGCCGGTGACATCATAGGTCTGATAGTACATCAGCTTATTGTATGCAGTATTTTCCGGCGCGAATTCCCTGTCATCCGGACGGACTCCGTTTACGGTAAGACGGTAAAGGCCATGATCCGTCGCATAGATTCTTGCTCTTCTTACGCCTTTCTCCACCCGGAACGGGATCCGAACGTACTGCGCAGGCATGAATTCGTGGAAATCTCTCTTCCCGTCCACATAGGCGCTCCCGGCAATAATGGAATCCCCGTTTCGATCCATGGATGAGGGAGTTGGCTGCTGTTTCGGCTCTACCCATCTGCTCCGGAACGGCTGATCCATCTTTCCGGTCTCAAAATATGACTCCAGAGAAGCGCGCGCTCCCTTGTTGTCGGTGACTTCAAGCCGGACTTCATACCTGGTCTGAGGTTTTGCCCGGAATCCCGGGAGCATCACTTCAATACTCTGTTCTGACGAAACCGCTCCGCTCTCCGCGCACAGCCCGCTGTCGTCATACAGCCGCAGATGATAGGAGGTCTGCCTGACATTCTTTCTGTCACTGTGAAGTTTCCACGCAAACCTCGGGCTTTCCACATCGATACCGAGCGGGTTCCTCATGTGTTCTATGGTAAGATCTGTAAGATAAAGTCTGTTTAAGCGGTACATTTTGCATTCCTCCTGCCTTTCATAATTCGCTGCCACTCCTTTCCTTTCTGGCATCATTATATAAAACACAGGCTGTTCTTTCTATGACTCTGGAAAATCAGATTAATTGACTTTAGATAATCTATACATTCTGTACCTTACTCAGGGACATGACCTTCTCAGCCCAGGCTTTTCCTGTACTGGCTGGGCGTCATATGGTAGTTCCGGCTAAAACTCCGGACGAATGTCTCCGGATTCTTATACCCGATTTTCTCACTGATATCCGCAATGCTCATCTGCGTATGAGCAAGCATGTTTTCCCCGTTCTGGAGGCGGATCCGGGTGAGAAGCTCCGAGAAGGTGATCCCGGTGATCCCGGCGATCAGTTTGGAACAGTATGGCTCCGAGAAATGGAAACGGGACGCCACATCACCAAGAGTCACGGTATTATAGTTCTGAATGATATAGTTCAGGATCTCGTCGTCATACTCTGTCTTTCTCCCTGCTTTCTCCGGAATCTCCACGGTCATTCCGTGCCGCCGCGTAAGCTGGGTGAAAAAGATCGTGAGCAGGCTGCAGATGATACGATCTGAATAATCATCCATATGCATCTGTTCCATATACATATCCAGAATATAGTTTCTTATCACTTCATCCTCAGACGTATGATACAGAAGATATCTCGTTTTGTCCTTCTCATAAAGATTTCCAAGAAAGAAGACAGCGATCTGGCTTTTATCCCGGATAATATTGTAGAAGATATCCATAAAGGTACTGTACCGGATCAGAATGTTCAGAACGATGCTGTCGTCAAACACCTCGATCCCGTGGGGCACATTCGGCGCAAGGATACAGAGATCACCCTCTTTTAGTTCAACCTGACGGTCGCTGGTCACCTCCCGGCAGTGCCCGGACAGCACGTACAGTATCTCAAAAAACGCATGCCGGTGTGTAAAAAAGGGAAGGAATCTGGGATGCTTTACCAGAGTCACATTCCTTCCATTTGCAAAAAACGTTTCCTCTGTCTTGTACGGATCCATACTGTCCGGATCCAGCGCCCATTCCTGCACCTCCGGATCAATATCTTCTCTTTTATAAAGCGGATCCAGCGGCTCTCCCTTCTTCCTGCGCTGCCAGACCTCCCGGTAGAACTTCTCGTCTTCATCCCATTTCTTCAATTCTTCTATAAGAGCCTCATAATTCATATTCTTCTTCCTCTCTGCGCCATGCTCGGCGGTAAGGTTCCAGCGCGCTCTTTATATTTTCCCGTTAATCGGATAGGGGGAAGCGTATTCCCCTATCCGATCACCGCGATACCTCGGGCAGCTCACGGCAATGCCGTTCGCTGTCCGTTGCCCGGCAAATGTCCGCTCATGCAAGCATGGCGGCCGCCTGCCGGGCGTATCGCACAAAATGCCAGACCCCTGATATTTCAGAAGGGTCTGACATTTCTTTAAGCCCTGGTTACAAAGGGTAAACTCATCTTACATATTTTTCAATCTTACAGCTATGCTTCTTTATGCCTGCTGGAGCTCACCGCACGGAGAAATTCTTTTCTCACTTCTTCATTCGGTATATACGCCGTTTCTTTTTCAGAATCGTAAGCCAGATACCCCAGATGGATCAGAAGCGTAAGCACATCATCCTTTTTCTGGATGTTCGTCATATCATTCTGGAATGTACCTACATCAACTCTAACCTGTTCTCCGGCAATCATGCGTATGATTGACTCCCTCAATCCATCCTCATCCAGATCGATATAAATCCTTAAAGACTCATACGTTTCCGTCCTGGTCCAGTAACTGCCAAATTCATCACGTTTTATTGCCTCCATAACCGAATTCGGACTGTAAACTGATCTGAGCCGACGGAAGGAATATCCGTCATACCAGTATTTCATCTCATTAAAATCCATATCATACTGCTCGCACAGTTCCCGTACCTCCTGTTCGGTAAATCCGATATATTGTACCAGTCTTCCCGGAGAAAGCATTGTATACTCACGGAAATCAGACACTGCAGACTGGGTCCCATATCTCTTGATCGGAAGGATGCCGGTCATATAAGCAGCCTCAAATATAATGTCTGTCCAACTGCTTTTAAAAAGGCTTCTTAACAGATCAATGTATTCCCGCTGAAGTCTGGTGTCATCTTTTGCTTCACGAAACAGCGCATCCCATTCATCAATGATCATAATAAATTTCCCTGAGCCGTTCTCCACAGTATTAAACAACATTTCCGGAAGAGAACTGTCTTTTCTTGCCCCAGGAAATATATGCTGCAATTCTTCTACAACAGCCGCTTCAATGTCTTTTACAATATTTTTGATATCAGAAGCCATTGAGAGAAAAAGCGTGATATCCAGATAGATTACATTATACTTGTTCAAATATTTCCCGAAAGAAGCATCCTCTGCTATTTTCAGACCTTCAAAAAGCTTTCTTGAATCACAGCTTTTATCATAATATGCACATAACATCTGCGCTGCAAAGGATTTCCCAAACCGACGCGGACGACTGACACAGGTCAGTTTATCTGTCGTCCCCAGAGTGCTGTTGATAAAAGAAAGCATCTCTGTCTTATCCACATAGGACCCTTTCCTGATCGATTCAAATCCTGCATTGCCAAGATTTAAATATTTCCCCATATTCGACACACTCCCTTTCAGACCGGATCAGAATCATATTCTTCTTCCATCATCACTCTGCATCTCTTTTTATAGCATGCTATACCATATTTCAGGATTTTCTCCATGCCGTCATCCCGAAGGAGTTCCGTATACCGCCGTTCGTCAATCTGTTTTAACGCCTCCCCGTCTTTTCTCGCCGTCTCCTGGAACCACTCGGAGATCTGCTCCTCAAAGATCATCCGGATCTCTTTATTCGGGATCGCCAGACGAAGTTTATTTCCTTCTGACTCCCCTCTCCGCGTCAGGTATCCGGTCGTAAAAAGCACGCTCCAGATATTGTCCGGCGAGTCATACATTTCTTTATATGTCAGTTCCTGCCGTACCGCCTTCACGATGCTCTCGCCCGAGATCAGCCGTTCTATCTCCTGCTTTGTCGTCGACCTGGCGCTCTCCAGGAAACGCCGTATCACCGCATTGCTGCTCGTGTTGGACCAGTATGACTCCGGCTGCGCCTTCGGGTTCAGCCTCAGCCGTCCGCAATAGCAGATCACGTCCCAGGGGCAGTACACATCCATATTTCCAAAGCGGTATCCGTCATACCATTCTTTCACAGTATCATACTGCCCGGAAAGTCCGTAGTACTCCAGCATTTCTCTCACTTCGCGGTCTGTAAACCCGAAATATTCCTCAAATCCCACATCTGTGATCGTCAGAACATTAAAATTATTCAAACCGGTAAAAATGCTTTCCTTTGCCACGCGCAGGCATCCGGTCAGCACGGCAAAATAAAGATTGTCATTTGTTTTCAGAACCCGTTCAAACATATTTCGGATCAGGAGTACCATCTGATCGTAGAGTGCCTTCTCCTTGTCTGTCAGCTTCTCACTCTCGGCCAGAAACTGGAACCGCATAGCCTCCCCGCCGATCACAGTGCACATCATGGAGCGGGCCGTCTCATAATCGTTTCCGTTCACACCTTTCAGGCTGACTGAGACCACCGGGAATTTTCCCATATATTTTTCACACAGTTCTGTCTCTTTCACGATCGCCAGCCCGTCAAAAAATTCACTCCTGCAGCCGATCTCAAAGAAGTTCTTCAGCATGCTCATATTCAGAGATTTTCCGAATCTTCTGGGGCGGGTAAAAAGGTTCACTTCTCCCCAGTTAAGGAGCAGATCCCGGATCATCCCTGTCTTATCAATATAATAAAAATTATCCGCCCTGATCTTTTCAAAGCTCTCAATCCCGATCGGAAGTTTCTTTCTCATCTTCTCTTCCATTCTGCCCTGTCACACTCCTCTCCGAACATCTGCCTCAATTTTACCATCGGTTTTATGAAACGGCAAGCCGTAACCATCCGAATGACAGAGTGTCCTCTTTTCCCTCATACAAATCCATAACCGGGAATCGCCAGTTCCTGCATATGCCGGAACTGGCGATTCTTTACTCTGTACATCTATTAATCTTATTCATTCAAACTCCGCATTTCTCCAGCGCGTACACCGCCGCCCCGGCGGCTCCGACGATTTCCGGTTCATCACAGATATAGAGCTTTGAACCGATCTTCTCTTCCACGGCACGCACAACTCCGGGGTTCTTTGCCACACCGCCGGTCATCATGAACTCCGGCTCCATGCCTACCCGGCGCAGCAGACCGGACGCCTTGTTGGCGATCGCGTGGCAGACGCCGTCCGCGATATCCGCTTTTTCCTTGTTGTTCGCGATCAGGGAGATCACCTCGGACTCGGCAAAGACAGAGCACATGCTTGTGATCTCGATCTTCTCCTGAGAAGTCAGCGCGATGGCGCCCAGCTCGTCCAGGGAGACTTCCAGCGTGCGGGCGATCATCTCCAGAAACCGTCCCGTCCCGGCAGCGCACTTGTCGTTCATGACGAAGTCCTTCACCTCTCCGTTTTCATTCAGCCGGATCGCCTTGCTGTCCTGTCCTCCGATATCCAGGATCGTCCGGATCTTCGGATTGAAATAGTGTGCTCCCTTGCCATGACAGCTGATCTCCGTCACGTTCTCATCGGCAAACTCAATGCTGACGCGGCCGTAACCGGTGGACACGATCCAGGAGATATCCTCCCTGGTAAGCCCTGCTTTCTCAAGCACGTCCTTTAATGCCCGTTCCGCGCTGACGCCGGACTTTGCTCCGGTGCGCACCACGGAGAACGCCTTTATCTTTCTGTCCTGATCCATGATGACCGCATTGGTCGATGTGGATCCACTGTCGATTCCCATCACATACATTGGTCCGTCTCCCTTCTTCCATCTCTCTGCAGCATCCTGCAGTCTTCCCGCTCTGCCTGTCCTGCTTCCTGTTCCAGTCCCCTGTGCGCTGTCCCGTCCTGATGACAGCGACTCCAGAAACGCCTCGATCCTGGTCCTCACCTGTCCGCCGCTCTGTCTGGTATAGTCTGTCTCAAGCAGGAGCAGCGGTCTGTCAAGCCAGCCCTTCAGCCAGGCATACTCATAGGCATAATTATCACAGAACTGTACTGTGTGATAGATAATACCGTCCACACTTCCCGCGCTCCTCTTGATCAGTTCATCCCTGTTCGCCGCCTGCTCCATGCGCATACACGGGAACTGACTCAGCAGTCCTCTGGCATATCCGTTCAGGACATTTTTCTCTTCCACCAGGATCTTTCTCCCCAGACCGGTACAGGTCAGGTCAAAGGCTACATTGGCTCCGTTCTCCGCCAGGATCTTCTTGATGCTCTCGTTTGCCCTTGCGCCGATGATGCCGATATTGACAGAATTGCTCTTGACGGCATACTGCTGTTCTTCCTCTTTTCCTTTCAGGAATCCGCAGAATTCATTCTCGTCAAATGTCTTTCCCGAAAACTCCTCATACTCCCGTATCATCGCCCGGATGCGTTGTTCATAAAGGGTGATCCCCGCGTCCTTTGTCATCCGCGGTGTGTCCAGCATATAGATAAATTTGTCCGGGAACTCTTCCCTGAGCACATCGTAAAGCCTTCGGATGCTGTCGCAGCAGGTGGTCAGGATCACTCCTTCATACTCACCTCTCATAACTTCCTCCAACACCCCTTTTGCAAAACTGCAGATATTCGGATGCATCCGGATCTCCGCCTGGTTAAAGTTGGTCACATCCGGCTCGATCCTCTCCATTTTCACCCCCATGGACTCAAAAACTTCCACCGGAGCATATTTACATATATAGCCTAACATATCTTCTGTTCCCTCTCTGCTGTCTCTTCATTCTCTGTCTCTTCTGCGTCACCTGTTTCCAGCATCTCCAGGAATGCTTCCAGCCTGGTCTTGATCTGTCCGTCATGGCTGTTGCGCCGGTCGATTCCATCTCCGTCCAGGATCAGCATGGGGACATCCATTTCCTTCAGTTTCTCTTTCAGAAGGATACTTCCCCCTGAAGACTGCTTGCATCCCCAGTGGCAGAACTGGATCACCGCGTCCGGATGGAGACGGTCTGCCAGCTTTCCGACCATATCTGCCCTGTGCGAGTAGGAACCATTATACAGATTCCGGATGATCTTCTTTGCCAGGGCGTGGAACGGCTTTGTCTCATCCATTTCTTCCATAGAATCAATGATGATATCACTTGCTATGATCTGGTACTTACGGCTGGCGTTGAAATAGCTCTGCAGTGTCTCCTGAAAGAACGGGAGCAGATGGATCCACAGAATTTTCTTCCCGTCAAACTTCGGATAGTTCTCGATATCCTTTATCATGAACCGGATCAGATCCAAGAACTCCTGTGTCCCGATGAGCAGATGCATCCCCATCATCATATAGAGATGGCTGATCAGCTCACCCGGATAGTATCTCTCGCTCTGAAGTTCAAAGAACCGGAGCAGTTCCCTTCTTGTCTCATTCTCGATCCGTATCGCTTTTTTCAGTTTTTCCATATCGAACGGAGTCCCAAAGCGTCTCTCCAGCTCTGCTGTAAATTCCCTTAACTGCTCTGCCAGGTAATCCACCGAGGCCTCATCGTCCCGGTAGGGCACATCCAGGAAAGTAAACGGCACGCCCTTTTTCTTCTCCAGATAACGGAACGTATTCAGATTTCCGTCACAGGAAAGTGAAGTTGTCACCGCATACTGGGGCACAGGCACTGCTCCGCTGTCGATGGCTCCCACAAAGGTCTTGTGATAAGAACACAGTGTCGGCGCGATTCCCGTATTCTGTGCATAGTCTATAAAAAAGTCTTCCAGATGATATCCGCTGAAATAGCAGGAAAGACACTCTATAGAGAGTGTGCTAAGCCCGAAACACCCGATGATCTCACAGGGTGAAAAGATATTTCCCCACACATATCTGTCCGGACGGCCGAGAGAATCAGCCACAAAGGACATCATCATCGCCTCCAGCTTCTGGTAGCCCTTTGATATCCCTTTCTTCGGGAGCAGCTTCGTGCGGAGCTTGTTCAGTTTGAATCCGAGGAGCATCTGATCCCAACTCTGCCCGGGATGCTCCGTGGTCTCTTCTTTTACATGGTCAATATATTTGTCTGCGATCCACATCGTATTCCCTCCAGATCTTACATTATTATTGTGCATTTCATATACAGTTTCTCTGTGCTGCCTCAGGGTCCAGCTTCCGCCGTTTCATGCAGGCGCAGGACGGCGGTACCTTCTCCCAGGCACCATAAAGTAAATATATAGCACATTTTCAGGAAAATTTCCAGAGGGGATGATGTGAAAGAAAGTCTTGACTTTGCTGGAACAGATGTGATAGAATCTTGCCCGTTGAGAAAATCCCGGTCTATATTGGAAACGTCCATTCTCCTGAATGATTAACGAACAACACGGATTTCAGTTGCCTGTTTATTCATTATTAAAGGAGGATTTTTTATGCCCAGAACAAAATTTGAAGACGTTATCTTTACGATCATTATGGTATTTGTCATGGTCTACGCGATGATCTGCTACAATATCGCGCTGAGTACAGGAGGAATGAGTTCTTCGGTCTTTCTGTCCGCTTTCCACGAGCTTGTGATCATGGCACCCGTTGCCTTTATCCTCGACTTTTTCTTTGTCGGAAAGATGGCGAAGAAGACTGCGTTTAAACTTATCAATCCGGAAAAGGAGAACCCGTTCCACCTGGTACTTGCGATTTCTGCTGTGTCTGTCATGTGGATGTGCCCGCTGATGAGTTTTGTTGCGACACTTCTTTTCAAAAATGCCGGAACAAATCTTATCCCGGTATGGCTCCAGACTGTCGCTCTGAACTTCCCGATGGCGTTCTTCTGGCAGATGTGTTACGCAGGGCCGTTTGTACGTTTTGTCTTCCGGCTTATCTTCAGACGTGCAGGATCCGCAGCCGCAGCGGCAGAGGAATGCGCATAATCAAATAAAGAATACGAAAAGAGAAGCGCCTGCTCCCTTAAAAGCCTGTGCTTCTCTTTTCTGTTCTCTGACGTTTTTTCATTTCTACGGCTTTTCTTCGCCCGGACATTCACTCTTTCTTATCCGTCACGCTGTCCGTAAAGTCTTTCCACGCCTTTCCGCGCAGGAGCATTGCAGCTGCTACGCCTCCGCATGCGAGTATAAAGAGTACAAATCCCAATACATCCATACGCTCACCTCCCGGTAAACATCCGAACAATATGTTATGACTGTATTATAGCACCTATGACCATATACGTACAGGGTAAGACCTGACTCTTTTATCATTTCATCAGTGGTTGGTCCAGTTACAGCTCACACCTGACCGCCGCCCGCATGCGCACTCGTCGCGCTGCCGTGCTTCAGTTCAGCCATGCAGCCTGCGAATGATCTTGCATACCACTTCATTTTCCGTTGCCAGCGGCTTTTTATGCGTAAAGAAAACGATCCCCTCTGTGGGAGAGAGTATCGTGGAGATCACATTTCCCTCGTAAGGATGGACGATCTCAGCGAGAGGAGTTCCCATCTGCACTTCATCTCCCGGGCGGCACAGTCTCCTGTAAATCCCTCCTGCCGCGGTCCTCACAGACGCAAGTTCTTCCTCCTGTATCACAGTGGAGATATATCCGTTGTGGCTGTTATACTTCAGAATCCCCATTCGGGTCAGGAACCGCAGTACCGCCGCCACCGCCTGGCGCGCGGACGCCTCATTGATAAAATCTGTTTCTGTCGTATACACGGAGAAAGCATTGGTATCCCAGATCTGTCAGTTATAATTAAGGGTAGTGGTATCAATAGGCTTCGGTTTTCGTACAACGACATAGGGCAGCCCGAACAGCCCTGCAAGACTGGTATTCTGTCTTCCTGTATCCATCATGCGGACATGGGGAATAAAGTCACCGGGCATGTAGAAGCTTGCAAACTGTATGCCATAATCGTAGTCTTTTACCGCCTCAAACACGCCTGCCGCGATCCGCTGTGTTGTCTCTCCCTGATCATATCCCGGGAACATACGGTTGATGTCCGTATTATCCACCGGCCAGAAACGTTTCCCGATGTTCATGGCGTGATGGTTCACAGAAGGTATCACCAGTATTTCCTTGTCTGACGCGATAGAATGAGACGCCTCCAGTTCTCCCAGCTTCCTTATGATCTGCGAGCACACATAGAGCTGCTGTACCTCATTTCCCCGGATGCTCCCGACGATACAGGCGGCTTTTCTTCCATGTCCGAAGGAATATCCGCTGACAGTAAGCTTCTCCCGGTACGGGGATCCCATTGTATAAACTGTTGTCTTTCTCATGATTCAGCCTCTCCTTCCTCTCTGCTTCCCAGGATCCGTCCCAGAAGCGAGCCGCTGTAGACTACCGGATACTCTCTCCTGGTAAACACCATGCCCGGAATAGGAGCGGTCACGGCCTGCTCCACGTCTCCGGTCAGCGGGTTCAGAATCTCTCCCAGAAGATCTCCCTCTTCTACATGCTCTCCGATCTTTACCCGGGGTACATAGATGCCGGCGCTGTCCGCGTTGAGATATCCCACCTCGCGATCCGTGGATACAACAGGCGTCCTGACCTGTCCGACAGCCCCTTCCCAGACTCCAATCTCTTTCATCACGTTCAGGATCCCCTCCACAAGCTGATAGCCATATGCCTTCGTGATCCGCATGCCGACTCCCATCTCCACCACGAGAGTGGGCGTACCGACACTGTTCAGGCTGTAAGCCAGAGTGGATTCAAGCACTGTGGACGACGCGTGAACCCACACAAAGTCCACATTGATCTTCTTACCCAGAGGGACCAGCTCCTTTGCCGTAAGCTCGTTGATCCTGACCTGAGGGAGCTCCATGAGGAAAATATTGCTGGCATGGATATCCACACACAGATCCGCCCCCTTCAGGTCCTCTGTGAGTCTGTAAACCAGGGACTCCATCATCGGTCCCTCATCGTTTCCCGGAAAGATCCGGTTCATATCCAGATCGAACATGGGAATCCCCCTTGTGATCGAATCGATCCCCAGCGGGTTCAGCGCCGGATAGACGTCCACGATCCCTTTCAGATACCCCGGCTCTGCCTTCAGTCTGCGGAGCAGCTCATAACAGACAAACTGCCCTTCCAGCTCGTCTCCGTGAGTCCCCGTCACGATCGCGATCCTCTTTTCCTCCCCGGTGGGATGTATGGGCATGACCCTGTTCTTCCGGATCGTCAGCTTCTCATCCACCGGCAGTTCCATTGACACAACTGTTTCTACCATCTTTGATCTCCTCCACATTTACATAAATTTTCTGCTCCTGGGAAGCATTTCCCAGAAAAATCCCCCTGTCCACAATACAGTCCCCGTAGTCTCTTCCATGGGCGAGGTTAATATAATATTCATCGATATGCAGATCATTCGTCGGGTCAAGTCCGTACCACCCACCGTCCGTATAAACCTCCGTCCATGCATGAGTCGCTCCTTCCCCGATCATAAGTCCGGTCACATATCTCGCCGGAATCTTCATATATCTCATCACTGCAGTCATGATATGGGCATAATCCTGGCATACCCCTTTTCCGAGCCGCAGAGCCTGGGCTGCTGTTGTACGTATATCCGTCGCTCCCGGCATATATTCAAAGTGCGCATGCAGATAGTGCATGGCGCAGACTGCTTTTTCCATCGTTGTCTCCGCCGACTCCTTCCGACACACCTCAAGAACTTTCCTGGCAAACCGGACCACCTCAGGTTCAAATCGGGTGTATGCAGACGGGTAGCGGTACATGGGATGCAGAGGGCCTTTCCAGACTCCCATCCCCTCCGTCTCTACCATGCCCTTCACACAATAGGAGAAAAAATCGTGCGGTGCCGCACAACACCCGCTGAGTTTCAGATTGCCGAACCCGTCCTCCAGTTCGCTCGCATAGTCCGACGGCCTGACCCTGCATTCCGTCATCACTACCTTCTGCCGCAAAGAGTCCCCGGGGACGCAGTGCAATGCAAAATAATGGCTGCTCACCGGAGACGAAAACTTCAGTTCCATACTGTACTCAAATCTCAGTTTCTTCATCTATAAGCCTCGGCTTTCCTATGGCATTGAATTTCTCAGCTTATCCATATGTTTTTATATAGCATCCTATGTAAAAAGCCCTCCAAGACACTCAAGTGCTTCTTTATAACAGGACTTTTGGTCCTCTTCCCGGAGGATGATCTCCTCCAGGCGTTCCAGATTTTCTCTTTTATAACTCAGGTTTGTCTTTTCCAGCCGGTTGCACAATTTCCTGTACTCTTTCTCCAGATATTTTGTATGGTAATTCAGTCGGATGTACAGATCCAGCCTCTCCACATATTTTCCGCACTTCAGGATATTGCGGCAGTCTTCCTGTTCCACATAATCGTCTGCGCCTCCCCAGAAAGCCAGCAGATAATCGATCACCTGCTGCAGTTCCAGAAGCGGCGCCGTCGTCTTCCTGCAGGACTCAAATGTATCCAGAGCAAGCTGCACATAAGACAGTACCGTACTGCTCAGTTCGTCCCGGAGCACCACTGCGTTATCGTATGCCCGTTTCATATTGGAATATACAGAATCCAGATTGTCCTCACCGAATAGATAAGACTTTACAAACTGCCGGTTTGAAGTATAAATATCCGGAATATTCAGTCTCTCACAGTATTTTGCATAAATCCCCTCCGGCTGCTCGATCATTTTATCGTAGATGTGAAAAAACATCCGCAGTGTCGTGTACACCCTCTCCGTATAACGTCCCAGCCAGTACAGATGGTCTACTTTTTCCATTGAGATAACACCCATGTGTCTTTAAACCCTCCTCCCTGTGATGATTTGACTACAAATGAGTCTGCATTTCTTGAAAATCTTGTCAGCCCGCTCGGCCACACTCTTGTCTTCTCTCCCGACAGGACAAATGCCCTTAAGTCTGTCTTGCGCAGTACCTTTTCTTCTCCGTCCATGACCTCCATATCCTGGAAATCGATCACCTCCTGGGCAATGAACCGGCGGGGTTCTTTTTCAATGATCTTCTTTAAATCCGAAAGCTTCTCCCTGCTCAGTTCATTTCCGAAGATTACACCGTAGCCCCCTGCCTCTGCCACATCCTTGATGACCAGTTTTTCCAGATGTTCCATCACATATTTCCTGTCATCCTCATAAAAGGGCAGATAGGTGGGCGCATTTTTCAGGATCGGCTCCTGCCCCAGATAATAACGGATCATTCTGGGGACAAAATAATAGATTCCTTTATCATCCGCCACGCCGTTGCCGGGCGCGTTCACGACTGCCACATTGCCGCTTCGGTACACATCCATGATATTCGGGATCCCGATCAGCGACTCCGGCAGAAATGTCATCGGATCCAGATAGTCATCCGAGATCCTCCGGTAGATCACGCCCACTTTCTGCTTTTTCCCCCGGTAATCCCTGTAATAGAGATGATTATCCTCCACAAACAAATCCGTACAGGCCGCAAGCTCGCTTCCTGTCCGCTCCGCCAGATAGGAGTGTTCGAAATATGCCGCGTTATAACGCCCGGGAGTCATGATCACCGGGATGCCGCCTGTGTTTACCCAGTCCAGAGTCTCCCGGAGCATGGACGCATAATTTCTGTTGTCCACCACAGAATTGTTTCCGAAGGTTGCCGGGGATACCCGTCTGCAGATTTCCCGGGCGATCATAGGATAGGATGCTCCTGAGGGAATCCTCAGATTATCCTCAAGGATATACCATTCCCCGTCCTTCCCCAGCACCAGATCGATCCCGGAAATATGACTGTATATTTTCTTTGGCGGCGTGATCCCCTCGCACTGAGGAAGATAACCAGAGGAGAGAAACACAAACTCCTCGGGGATCACGCCGTCATGTATGATCTTCTTTTCTCCATATATATCATTCAGGAACAGATTCAAGGCGTCAACACGCTGGATCAGTCCCTTTTCAAGCTGCTGGAAGTCCTCGTGGGTGATGACTCTGGGGATTGCGTCAAAGGGAAAGAGCTGCTCATGGAACTCACCGCCTTTATAAATCCCGAATTTGACGCCGTAGCGCGCCATCAGACGGTTGATTCCCTCCGTGTGTTCAATCAGTTCTCTCATAATGATCGCTTCCCTCCTGCAAATATAAACGAAGGCGTTTCTTCCGCTGTCCGCAGAGAAACGCCTTCGTTTTCTTTTTATCTGTTTTCATACCTGATCTATGTAACCAAAAAAAGGCACCTGATCTGTTGATCAAGCGCCCTTGCTATGACAGTTACTATAAACGATTTTCCACTGGTTGTCAAGAACAGATTGTTTTTCAGAGCGTGAACGCACAGCATTCCGAAGATCCGTGCATCCTCAAAACACAAATTGCACCAGCAGCATATAGCACACTGTTCCACCCGCGATGGACAAAAGCATCTGCCGCTTCCACACATGCAGGATGACGACCAGCAGAATGGAAATCATCTCCGGAATACCGTGGCTTCCCGCAAAGACGCTCACGTCCTTCAGGCTGTAGATGACAAGAAGCCCGAACACTGCCGAAGGGAGGAATTTTCCGAGAAACTGTACATACTTCGGCGTCGGCTTACCCGACGGGAAAACCAGAAACGGCAGGAACCTGGTGACTGCTGTCCCCAGGACAACCATTGCGACTGTAATGATCTGTTGTGTCAGTGTCATCATATTGCCCCTCCTTCCTTCTTCTCAAGCGGTTTCCTCATCAGCGTCAGGACTGCGAGGATCGCCAGCATCGCCGGAATGATAAAGCTGTCTGCCCCAAACGCGATCAGACAGAGCAGAGAAATCCCCAGCCCCAGCAGCGAGCTCGTATGGTCCTTTTCTTTAAGCCACTGCTCAAGGAAGATCACCACGAACATGGCGACCATGACAAACTCAAGTCCCTCTGTGCTGAAATTGATCAGGGAACCGAAGATTCCGCCAAGCGTGGCGCCGGAGAACCAGTACAGGTGGTTCAAAAGAGTAACAAAGAACATGAACCATCCCCTGTCCACATCTTCCGGGATATCCGCAGTATAATTGATGGAAAATGTCTCATCGCACATTCCGAAGATCAGATAAAATTTTTTCCCCCCCATTCCCCGGAATTTATCCAGCATGGAGATTCCGTAAAACAGATGCCTCGCATTGATCATCAGCGTCATGGCAAACGCCTGCAGAGGATCAAACGCCCCGAGAAGCATGTTGACGGTGACAAATTCTATGGATCCGGCAAAAATCGTAATGCTCATGAGCATCGGATACAGGAAACTGAACCCGGACACGTTCATATAGATCCCGTATGTAATGCCGAGAAACCAGAAGCCCGCAAAGATCGGTATAGTATAGGGAAAGGCTGCTTTAAACGCCTTTTTTAGTATCCGGGATTTTGTAACAGCCTGTTCTGACTGTAAAACGGTTGATTCTGACTGCATGTTTTTCCTCTGTACAGAAGCGGACCTGCAAAGTCCGCCTCTCTCCTTCCTCTCAATTTTCTTTCAAGACTCGCTCGCGAGTCTTGGCGCGGGATTCGGGTCAGCTTTAGCTGACATAATACATCTCCGAATCCCTGCGCATACTCCGTTTTGTCTTGTATTTCTTATCTTCAGAATATTCTGAAAACCGTACTCATGGGGGTCAGGCCCCATTGACACAATCATACCAGATTTCATTGCAACTTCCAATCTTACAGTCTATAATAGGGCTAAAAAGAGGGAGGGCTGCACATTA
>DWVT01000207.1 GCA_019120075.1 Candidatus Mediterraneibacter excrementigallinarum | reverse complement strand
ATTTCACTTTTTTCATTCTGATCTCCTCCTAATATTTTTCTTTCACGTCGAACCGGTTGATCAGCATGGATCCCAGGATACAGATCAGGAAGATCACGATAGCAACAACACTTCCGTATCCGACATTATTGTAGGTAAACGATACGTCATACATGTACATGGACAGCGATTTTGTGGCTGATCCCGGGCCGCCTCCGGTCAGTGCCAGTGAAGATTCGAACATCTTCACGGTTCCGGAGAAACTGAACACGAGACAGGTGATGACCATGGGTCTTAACAGCGGGAGCAGGATGTGGCGGAACAGACTGAAGCTTCCCGCGCCGTCGATGCGCGCCGCCTCCAGGATATCGTCCGGGATATCCAGCAGCGCTCCGTAGAAGATAACGGAATAAAATCCCATTGCAACCCAGACGTCCATCACACACAAAGCCCAGAGCGCCGTACTCTGCTGCCCGATCCACGCCTGTACCAGGTTGTCCAGTCCCACTGCACTGAGCAGTGAATTCAGAAGACCATAGTTCGGCTGGATCTCATAGATCTTCGCGAAAAGCTGTCCCACCGCAACAGTCGGGAGAACGACCGGGAAGAAGACCAGTGTACGCACGATCGTCTTGCAGCGGTTCAGCCAGAACTTGAACATCAGCGCCAGGAGCAGTCCCAGTCCCACCTGTCCGACCGTAACTGCCAGCACATATTTTACATTGACGACCAGTGAGTTCAGAAAGTTCTTGTCACTGAAAAGTTTTACATAGTTGTCCAGTCCCGTAAATTCCCACTGAAGTCCCGGGCTTCCGCTGTAGAGTGAATAGTACAGCGACCATACGACCGGAACGAGGACAAGGATCGCATAAAGGATGAGCGCAGGGACAACAAACAGCGCGATCGCTTTTTTATTTCCTAATACTTTATTCATATCATTTTGTCCTTTCTTCTATATCGGATGGATCTGCTATCTGATAAAAAGGAGAAGTGTTCGGGATCCAAATGGCTTCTCCGAACACTCCTCCTGCTTAAAAACCAGATGTTTTAGTTGCTCATGTCATAAGCATCCTGGATCGACTGCATATATTCCTGTCCTGTCATGTCACCGTTGAGAAGCGGCTGAACGTTCTCCTGCGCGATGCTGGATACTTCTGCATTCATCTTTGCTTCCCACCATGCGAATCCTTCTGTAGCCTTTGCGATCTCGTCAAGAACAAGCTGTGTATACGGATCCATATCCTCTGTAGATGTTGTATATGTATATCCTTTTACAGTTCCCAGTTCTTCCATTGCAACATTACCCATGTTTTCAATGAAATATTTCATGAACCATGCTGTTCCTTCATCAAGTTTTGCCTTATCCATTGCAAGGATATTTCCACAGTTCATTGAGTAGGATGTAGAAGAGCTGATCGACTCATCGTATACCGGGATATTGAAGAATCCGATTCCATCCTCGCCTGCTGTGTTCTGTGTCGGGTCTGTCAGGTTCTGTGTCAGCCAGGAGCCTGTGTAGAAGATTGCTGCCTGTCCGTTCATCAGCATGGATGCTGCTGTATTTGCGTCAACTGTTGTCACGCCTTCTCCGAAATATCCCGCATCAGCCCATGACGCAAGTTTATCTGCCGCTGCCACAAGGCCTTCATCTGTATACGGAACTTCTCCATTTGCCGCTTTTGTCATGATATCATTTCCAAGCGTTCTCACTGCATATGCGTTGATCAGACGTGTTGCAAGCCATTTGTCAGATCCGCCTGTCGCCATCGGCTGGATCCCTGCCGCGTCAAGTTTCTCAAGAGCTGCATCAAACTCATCCCATGTCGTCGGCACCTCAACTCCGGCCTTCTCGAACAATGCCTTATTGTACCAGAATCCTTCCACGTTCAGACCGAGCGGCAGATCGTAAAGATCTTCTGTTCCGGAGAGGTCTTTCATAATAGATACAGCGCTTTCACTTAATGAATCCCAGGCATCCAGTGCATCTACCAGGTCGGATACATTTGCCACCTTATCTGCATCGATAAGGGTTGTCAGAGGAGCTCCGGCCTCATATGCAAAGAGGTCCGGCAGATCATTTGAAGAAGAAAGTGTTGCGATCTTCTGTGTCAGATCATCTGCTGCAACATACTCATACTCCCAGTCGAAATTCGGGTTTACATTATCTTTGTAATCCTGACATATCTTATTGATCAGGATTCCGTTATCATTGTCCTCCGCCCAGATGGACAGGATCTTGATGCTCTTCTCAAGCTGCGGATCCTCTCCACTGTAGTCTACATCCTGCCAGGCTGTGGAACTTTCGTCCGTTGCCGCTCCTGAGTCAGATGATCCGCCGCCGCATCCTGCGAGGAGTGACGCTGTCATCATTACACATAACATCGATGCGATTATTCTTTTTTTCATCGGTTTTCCTCCCTTATCCTTTTCTTTCATTTGTTCTTTTTGTTTTGCGTCCCGGGATTTGCTTGTTGATTACATCTTAAACATCCTACGTTTGATTTACCAGTGTGCATTTTTTTATATTTTGTTCAGTTTTTTATTGTTGCAACATAAAAAAGAGGACATTTTATGCATGTTCCACAATTTCATGTCAGGAAGTTTATACAAATCGTCTCAATTCCATTTTGCAGACAATTATTCTATAAAGATCTCAGGGAATAAGATCACCTCAAATTATTCACAAATTTTATAAAGTGTATTACGTATTTTCCAGATCACATCCCAATCCTGATACGCACTGATCTGCAGGAAATACAGTATGGAAAAATTTCTGTTCAGATCAGCCATAAAATATGGACCTGTCCATCCATCCCATCCAAACTCGCCGGCGTGACCGGTTCCAGGGATTGCATCATCATTTACCAGAACACGCATCAGATAACCATATCCATACCCTCTCATTTGAGGGAAATAAACGCTTTCCGTCTGAGAGCTGTTCAGACCATTCACAGTAAATTTCCTCACTGTATCTTCTCTCAGTATCCGCCTTTCCTTCCATATCCCACCACATGCAAGCATATTCGCAAAATGACTGTAGTCTTCCATTGTAGACACCAAACCGGCTCCTGCCGATTCAAACGCCGGCGGTTCCAGGCACAACGTAAGACCAAGGTATCTTTCTTTTTCGATCTGCAGTCCTTTCTCCGTCCTCCGGTACAGCTGGGCAAATCTTCCCCTCTTTTCTTCGGGAACATAGAATCCGGTATCATACATCTCCAAAGGATCAAAAATATACTTTTTAAAAAGATCGCTCAGCCGCATTCCTGACACTTCCTCCAGGATTGCTCCCAGCACATCTGCCGAGAATCCATAATTCCATGCTTTCCCCGGCTGAAAAATCAAAGGGCATTCCGCCATCCTCCTGACCACTTCTCTCGTAGAATGGGGTGTGCCAATCTTTCCCCCTTCTTTGAGTCCTTCCATGATATCATCCATTTCTTTCTGTACTCCCTGACTTCCCGGATAAACGATCCCTGAAGTCATATTCAGAAGATGACTTATCCTGATGGTGTCAGCAGGCTCCAATCGTCCATCCAGTCTCCTGACTTTCATCATTCCATACTCCGGAAAATATTCACAGACAGGAGTGTTCAAATCCAGTCTTCCCTCTTCCACAAGACACATTGCCGCAGCAGCAGTTACTGGTTTTGTCATGGAATAAACCCTGTAGATCGTATCTGGTCCTGTATCTGATCCCAGTTCAACATCTGCCTTTCCGCAACATACGTGAACAAGTTTTTTCCCACGAAGAAAGCAGGCTGCCTGACCGCCTGCAATCTTTCCTTCTTTTATTTCGTGTTGTAAAATCCCTTTAATTCTGTTCGTTATTCTCTGTATCTTTCTTTCATTCATCATCCGCCTCGCAGGATGCCAAAATAAGCACCTCTCTTTTCCCCATAGTAATTCTTCCTGTCAATGTTTTACCTGTCAGCAGATCATAAAATGCTCTGTCATCCAAATTTACAATAGTATCTTCCTCTGCATGGTTGATAAGAAATACTGTCACACCTTTCTCATTCTCACGAACGCAGACTTCAATATTATCCTCTGCATCAATATAAGGAACAATACCGTTATTCTCACAAATTTGATCTGTAAACTTTCTCAGAAAAGCCGCTTCCGGGCATGTACCGATATAATATGCCTTTCCCTTTCCATATTCATTCACTGTCATACAGGGACTGCCCTCGTAGAAATCCTCTCCATAGACAGCCAGGGTCTTCGCCGATTCCGTATGTATCTGATCACATAAAAAGCCGCATACATACGTGCCGTTCAATCCCTTCCATTCCCGGATCACCATCTGATTTGTCTCATCAGGATACATTGCATCTGTCTCTTCAACCCATATTCCAAGCATTTTCCTCAGTTTTCCTGGATAGGCTCCGAATATGCACCTGTCATTTTCGTCTGCAAGTCCGCTCATATATGTAGTAATCAGCGTTCCGCCACATTTTACAAATTTCTCTAGTCTCTCAGCTACCCCCTCTTTCATCATATACAGAAGCGGAGCCACAATAACGCGGTACTTTCCAAAATCCGATGTCACTTTCAAAATATCCACGGAAATATGATTTTCAAAAAATGCTTTATAATAATGGTGCACCTGATTCAGATAGTCCATATCCTGAGTAGGACCGCTGCACAGTTCCAGCGCCCACCAGTTATCCCAATCGAAAAGGATTCCCACTTTTGCCGGAACTCTTGCTCCCAGAACCCGGTCTCCCAGACCTTTCAGTTCTTTTCCGATCTGACTGATCTCCCGGAATATCCTGGTATCATCCCTGTCAGCATGTGAGATTACAGCCCCGTGAAATTTTTCCTGTCCTCCCACAGACTGTCTCATCTGAAAAAACAGGCATGCATCTGCCCCGTGCCCGATTCCCTGATAAGCGATCGTCCGCACCTGCCCCGGACGCTTTATTTTATTATAAGGCTGCCAGTTTTGCTGATTTGGGGATTGTTCTGCAATGATATACGATTTCCCATCTTTCAGCGCCCTCATAATGTCATGCTTCATTGCCGGAAAACTAGGGTCGTCTTTTGGGGACGGATAATTATCCCAGGCCGCATAATCCATAACTTCTGTCATTTCAAACTGATTCAGCTTTTTTATGAACCCGGATATGTTGCTGAATACTGGAATCTCAGGGGTATATTTTCTCAGCACACTGGCTTCATTCAAGAAACATTCTTTCGTTGAATCGGTCATAAACCTCATATAATCCAATTGCACTGCAGGGAAAAAACGATAATCGTCATTTTTCTCTGTCGGAAGATAAATTTCATCAAATGAGTACACTGTTCTGCCCCAAAATGCAGTATTCCACTTCTCATTTAAATTATCTGTCGTTCCATATCTTCTTTTCAGCCATGCTCGAAATTTTTTCTGGCAATTATCACAATAACAATATGTTCCATACTCATTTGCAACATGCCAGCCTAACAATCCCGGATAATCCTTGTAGCGTTTCGCCATCGCTTCCGCAATAGCAGCCGCACGTTCCCTGTATTTTTCACTGTTAACGCAGAAAAAAACTCTCATTCCATGGGTTCTCTTTCTCCCGGCAATATCCACCGGAAGCACTTCCGGATATTTTCTGGACATCCACGCCGGCTGTGCCGTTGTAGGCGTCGCCAAAAAAACATAAATCCTGTTCTTCCACAGCTTATCCAGGATTCTATCCAGCCATTCGAAGCTGTACACACCTTCTTCCGGTTCAAGTTTTGCCCACGAGAAAACCGGAAGCGTCACCAGATTTATCCCCGCTTTTTTAAAAAGTTCCATATCCCGGTCGATTGTCTTATCGTCCCACTGATCTGGATTATAGTCACCTCCATACAGAATAAAAGGAACTTTTAAATTATTTTCCATACTCTGTTCTCCTATTCTAATCGTTTCACACTTTGTCTGACGATCAGAGATGCGGATACTTCCATCTTCAGATTTCCTTCCCCTTCTTCCTCCATTTTGTCTATCAAAAGATTTACTGCCACAATTCCCATTTTTTTCTTCTGAACCTGTATTGTTGTAAGAGGCGGATCCAGAATTTCAGACAAGGGCATATTATCAAAACCAATCACAGAAATATCCTCCGGAATCCTGTATCCCAGTCTCTTAAGAGACTGAATCGCAGAAATTGCAAGGATATCGTTATCTGCAAAAAATGCAGTCGGCATTTCTTTCAATGATTCCAGTCTTTTCTGGGTTTCTTCCTGAAGTGAATCTCCGCCATTTGTATCAAACTCCAGGATATACTTTTTTTCTATCGGTATATTCAGGCGTTCCATCGCTATAAAAAACCCAAAATATCTATCCCTGAAATTATTTGCATTCTGTGTAATATGAAAATATCCGATCCTTCTGTGTCCCATTTCCTTTAAAAAAGAAACAGCCTCAAAAACACCCTGTTCATTATTAATCGTCACACTGTCATATTTCTTTGTTCCAATATAGTTGTCCAGTACTACCAGTGGCATATCAAGCTCCATAAATGCATCCAGTTGATTTTCGTTCATTTCTGTTGCAAGCAAAATCACTCCATCAGCTTTGATTCCACGGATCCTCAACAATTCATCCTGAAAAGACTGCTGATCCATATAACTGATCATCAGCTGAAAGTCTCTTTTTTTCGCCTGACTTTCCACACCTTCAATTATTTCTGAAAACAGCTGTGAAAATCTCTGGGCACCATCCCCCTGAGTCGCATTTTTTCTATACACCACGAACAGGATAGTCTTCTTCTGACCTCCTCTGCCGCTGAACATATCCTCACAGCCCAGCTCAATCACTGCTTTTCTGACCTTTTCTCTGGTTGCTTCGCTGATTCCCGGACGATCGTTTAAGACAAGTGAAACCGTAGCCGGTGAAAGATTTAGTTTCTGTGCCAGTTCCTTTACTTTCATCAATCTTCATCCCCCGTCTAAAATTTTATAAATCTTTATAAATTATCTAATACCCGGTTTCAAATGTCAATAAATCCCTGCAATATTTTACTTCACTGATCCCACCATTCCTTCTACAAATGCCTTTTGAAGCAGGAAAAAGACAAGTACTGTCGGAAGAGTTGAGATAATGATGCCTACCATAACCATTCCATAATCCGGAGTAAATCCCGCCGCCAGATTTGAAACGGCAAGCGGAAGAGAAAATTTATCTGTACTCTGCAGTGCGATCAAAGGCCACATATAGTTATTCCAGCTCGCCATAAACGCAAAGATTCCCGCAGCAGCATAAGTCGATTTCATCATAGGCATATATATTCTGAAAAAAATCCCGTATTCTCCAAGGCCATCAACCCTGGCCGCCTGTATTGTTTCCAGCGGAAATGCATGTGTATTCTGCTTAAAAAAGAAGATCAGAAACGGCGTACCGATCGCAGGAAGAATAATAGAACTGAAGCTGTTAAGGAGCCCCAGATTGGAAAACATTCGGAACATCGGAATGATCTTTGCCGCAAAAGGAACCATCATTGATGCAATCAGCGCCAGAAACAGAATATTTTTTACTTTTCCCGGGAAAATCACAAAAGCATATCCCGCTATTGAACATATAAGAAGAGACAATACTGTGATTACAATTGCCAGAAATGCCGAATTCATAAATGCCCTCAAAATATCCGCATTCTGAAACGCATTTCTTACATTAGCTAACAGGGCATTTCCAAAAGTAAGCTTGCCCATTGTAATATCCTTCGAAACATTTGTCGCGCTCACGATCATCCAGTAAAACGGGAAAATGCAGATAAGCGAAAACAAGATTAAAAACGCGTGTTTAAATAATGACTTTATCCTTCTCATTCTTTTTCACCTGTTATCCCTTTCTGAATTATCGTTAATATGATAATCAAAACAAACACTACATATGAAACCGCCGCGGCATATCCGTAACTCGGCACATAAGTAAATGACAGATCATAAATATATTCTGATATTGTCCTGGTTGCATCTCCCGGACCTCCATTTGTCAGGTTGACCACCTCATCAAACAACTGAAGCGTATTAGTCAGTGCCATAATGCTTGTCAAAAATATGATTGGTTTGAGCAGCGGCATCGTAATGCGGAAAAAGGACTGGAAGAAACTGCATCCGTCCATTTTTGCCGCTTCATAGATTGATGAATCGATGTTCTGCATTGCGGACAGGTAAAAGATCATATAATACCCTGTATATCTCCAGATCAGGGCAAAAATTATAACAACCTTAGCCCAGTTTTTGTCCAGTACAAACGGAATCGCGTCATCAATCAGATGCAATTTCAACAGCATCTGGTTAACAATTCCGTCTACCGCAAAAATGTTTTTAAAAAGAATAGCATAAGATACCATGGATGTGACACAAGGAAGGAAAATGCATGTTCTGTATATACCTCTTCCTTTTAATTTGCTGTCATTCAGCAGTACCGAGATCAGCAGTGCAAGCAGCAGCATTATCGGTATCTGCACCACTGCATATAAAAGAGTATTTCCAAGTGTCGTCCAGAAGGTGGAATCCTGGAGCATCCTGATATAGTTTGCAACCCCTGAAAAGCTTAAATTTGCGCCTTTTCCTGTCTGAAGCGAAAGGAAAAACGCCTGAATCATCGGTATATAGCTGAATACAAGGACAAATATCGCCGCAACAGTCACCATTGACCACCCCGTCAGTGCTGTCTTTGTCTTTCCTTTTAAGCTCATATGATTCTCCTTTTCGACTGAATAAATCCGGGAGGAATCCCTTTATAGCAGCGCCATTCCTCCCGGTTTCACAATTTTATTTACTGTATAGACTGTTCGAATTGCTGTTCGGCATCCTGAAGATTTTCTGTCAGATCTCCGCCTTCAAGGATAGACGGTGTAACACCAAGAAGAGCTGACTGTGCTTCTGCAGAAAACGCTCCGGTATCGACAGCCGGAATCTTACTCATCCAGTCCGCCAGAAGTTTGTTTACCTGCTGTCCGCCAAAGAACTCAAATTCCTGATCATACGCTTCGACGTCTGATGCCGGAAGATATGTTCCGATGATACTTTTTTCAGACAAAAGCGTATTATACAATTCTGTGCTTCCGCCAAAAGTCTTTGAAAGAAAATCAGCCGCAAGTTCAGAATTTTTACTGTTCTTTAATACAAACCAGCTTGATCCTCCCTGATTTGAGTAATGAGTCGCTCCCTCTGTACTCATCTTCGGAACAGGAGCGATCTTCCATTTTCCACTCTGATCCTCTGACTGGATGATTGTAGATGTCATCCAGCACCCTCTGAGAACGCATGCTACATCTCCGCCATTTACAGCGCCTGCAAATTCGGTCCAGTCACTCACAACCTTGGTAAAGTCCGAATCATTTAATCTGCAGAAGATATCGTAACACTCTTTTAATGCATCGTTATCTGCAAAATCTGCGTTCCCTTCAGCATCAGTAAACCATTTTCCGGTCGACTGGAGCATAATCTGAAACTCTGCAATATCATTTGGATTGAATGTCTGAAGCATATGTCCCTTTTCTTTCAGTTTCTCCCCAAGTTCCAGATATTGATCCCAGGTAAGATCCTGCATCATTTCATCTGTATAGCCAATCTCACTCAGATAATCCGTCCGATAATAAAGTGCTGCGACTCCACTGTCAAACGGTACCCCATATGTAACTCCGTCATAACTCACAGCCGCTGTCTTATACCCGGCAAAGTCATCATAGTTGATCACGTCTTCCATCGGTCGAAACGCATCCGGATAGGACATCAGATAGCCCTGCGCATTCAGATCGCTGATAAGAACGATATCCGGAAGATCATCTGTCACACCTGATGCAAGCACTGTGTGCAGTTTTGTAAGGCAATCATCTTTCGCCATCTCAACAAAGTTAACCTTAACACCATCACCATAAACTTTCTGCGCTTCCTCAAGAGCATAGCCGTTCATATTTTTATCCCAGCCCCATACAGTGATCTCATTATCTTCGCTCTTTCCCGCCTCCGATGTCTGTTCATCCTGAGCAGCCGAATCTGAAGCTGCCCCGCTTCCGCACCCCGCCAGCACAGAAGCCGCCATCACACCCGCCAGTAAGGATGCCAAAATTTTCTTTTTCATTTCATGTCCTCCTTTTTAAATTTGGTTTTAAAAATTTATAAATCTTTTAACCAAATAATATTCCATTTTTCCAAATTGTCAATAGTTTTTAAATAACTCATTCATTTTTTGTTTATTTCATCTCATATTTGCACCTATTTTTTATGCAATATACCTATAATTTGCATTTAAATTTTTATAAATAATTTAATTATTTTTATTAAACACAAATATTATCACACTTTAAAAAGCCCTTGTGAATTTTCCACATATTATCTTTCTAAATCTTGTCACTTTTATAGTCTTTACAAAATTATACTTTTATGTAATTATAAAAACATCCAAACATCCTACGTAGTATGTTTATACCAGAATAAGGAGGACAAATACCATGAAAATCGGTTTGGTTTACACCAGCACCACACCAGAATTGATCGAACTCGTTAATAAAGAAGTGAGAAAACAACTCGGCGATGAAGCGGAACTCCTTCATTATGAAGACCCTTCCATTCTCTCCGAGATCCGGGAACACGGATATGTGACTACTGCTCCGGCGGCAAGACTGATCTCCATGTTCATGCAGGCGGCACAGGACGGAGCCGATGCAATCCTGAATATCTGCTCTTCCGTAGGTGAAGTCGCTGACTGCATCCAGGACGCAGCCCGCTACATCGGGGTTCCCATCGTCCGCATCGACGAAGAGATGTGCCGAGACGCAGTCCGCAGGGGTACGCGCATCGGCGTGATGGCAACCCTGCCCACCACACTGGAGCCCACGAAAAATACGGTAAAACGTGTTGCACGTGAAATGAACCGGGAGATCACCCTTGTCGACAGTCTCGTCGACGGCGCCTTCGGTCTGGATCAGGATCAGTTCCGCACCCTTCTTTTAAATAATGCGGAGCAGATCAAAGACAAGATTGATATCCTTCTCCTCTGCCAGGGTTCCATGGCGTACTGTGAAGAATACCTGGAAGAGAAGATCGGTGTTCCGGTCGTCTCCAGCCCAAAGTACGGCGCGGCAGCACTCAAAGAGGCTCTGAAATCCAAGGGTGTACTCTGATATACTGAAACTATTTGTTATCATTATAAAGATATTGGGGCAAAAGTTCCCAACCAGGAGGTTATGATATGCTGACTGATACACACAATTCTCCTTACGCCAAAGTCTCTCCCCTTCCCTGCGGCTGCACACGCTGGACAAAGGGATTCTGGGCGGATGCGGAGGAGTCAAATACCCAAAACACTGTTCCTCATCTTCAGAAGATGTTCGAGTCCAAGGACATCAGCCATGTTCTGGAAAATTTCCGGATCTGTGCAGGCGACGCGGAAGGTTCCTTTGACGGGACCGTATTCGGCGATGGAGATTTTTATAAATGGATGGAGTCCGCCGTATACAGTGCGTCTCTGAGCGGCGATCAGGCTCTCCTTGACAAGCTCGACGAATACATCGACCTGATCGGCCGCGCCCAGCTTGACGACGGCTATATCTCCACAAAGCAGATCATCGGCGAGAGGGAGAACAACGGTATCTCCCGTCTGGGCGACATCAACGACTTCGAAGTCTATAATTTCGGGCATATGTTTACTGCGGCATGCCTTCACAAACGTCTCACAGGGAAAGACAATTTCCTGGATATCGCCAAAAAGGCCGCCGGCTATCTCGATCACCTTTATCAGGAAAGCGCCCGCACCGGCAATGTCCAGACCGCCGTATGCCCTTCCCATTATATGGGGCTTATGGAAATGTACCGTACCACCGGAGAAAAGAAATATCTCGATCTCGCCCAACTGGCGATCCGGCTCCGTGATTCGGTCAAAGACGGTCTGGACGACAATCAGGACCGTATCCCTGTGAAGGAACACCGTAAGATCATCGGCCATGCCGTACGTGCCAACTATCTGTATGCCGGCATCGCGGATCTCTGCCTGGAAACAGGAGACGTGGAATATATTAACGTACTCCACAGCGTGTGGGATAATCTGATCCATCAGAAGCTCTATATCACCGGCGGATGCGGAGCTCTTTACAACGGAGCCTCTCCCTACGGACAGTTTTTCATCCATCAGCTAGTACACCAGGCATACGGCTATGACTATCAGCTTCCCAATATCACAGCTTACAACGAGACCTGCGCCTCTGTAGGTTCTGTACTCTGGGCGTACCGCATGTTCCAGCTGGAGCCGAAAGCCGAGTATTTTGACCTGATCGAGCGCACCATGCTCAATGTCAACCTTGCCGCAGTCAGTCTGGACGGGAAAAAATATTTCTACGAAAACATGCTCCGGCGGGCAAAAGAGCTCCCCTACGAGCTGATCTGGCCGCTGACAAGGAGCGAATATATCTTAAGCTACTGCTGCCCGCCCAACCTGGCCCGCACCATTGCGGAATCCAGCGAATACGCTTATACTGTATCTGATGATGCGCTCTGGACAGGCATGTACGGTGCAAACAGGGCGTCGGTACAGCTTCCCTGCGGAACTGCCTTCACCGTAGAACAGGAAACAGCCTATCCGTATGACGGAACGATCCGATTTACGTTCTCTGATATCCGCGGCGGCGATTTCCAGTTGAAACTCCGCATCCCCGGATGGGCAGAAAAAGGACATATCATCTGCGGGGACACGAAGCTCGAACTCACAAGAGAGCAGGCCGGCTCCTATCAGTCCGTCTCCGTCTCCGGGGATCATGCCTCTGTGGAACTGTACCTGGACATGCCCTCCCGTTACACGGTGTCTCATGCTCTGGTGGAAGAGAACACCTGTCAGGTAGCTGTTGAGCGGGGTCCGCTCGTATACTGCATAGAAAACCCGGACAGTGAACTGGACACGCTGGATGATCTGATGCTGGATCCCACGGAAACCTTCCATCCTGTACCGATGCAGATCGAAGGAAGGGATATGATGGCTCTGGAAGGCAGCGCGCTGGCCGTATGCCATAAAGAAGACTATGATCCGGGTGCCTTATATCAGACGCTTTCTGTCCGCAGACTCACGCCGACAAAGATCCGGATGATCCCTTATTTTGCCTGGGATAACCGCGGGTATGGCGAGATGAAAATCTGGATGCCGGTGGCTCTTCGTCAGTTACCTTGAGCCGGGAATCTCTGTATGGCAGATCTTCCCCCACACCGAACAGCGAATCATCAATGTGTTATCCATTTAATAGCATATTCAGACAAAGGAGAGAACAGCATGGCAGGAAAAAGCAACGTATTTTCTCAGCCCCTGACAACGGAGAATGTAGTAGACCGTATCGTAAAACAGATCACAGACAAGATCATTTGCGGCGACCTGAAACCCGGAGACAAACTCCCCACCGAACCGGAACTGTGCCAGGCCTTTCAGGTTGGGCGTAATTCTGTGCGGGAAGCGATCAAGATACTCTGCGCTTATGGGATCGTCTACATCAAACGCGCGGAAGGCACCTTCATCAATGACAGATATTCCCAGAAGATGCTGGATCCGATGCTTTACGGCATTCTTCTTCAGGGAAATTTTGCGGAGGACGTAGTACTTCTCCGAAAAGTCCTTGATATCGGGATCCTCCACACTGTCATGGACACTGTGACTGAGGACCAGCTCAATATGCTGTCGGTTCATCTCGAGCGCCTGAAAACTCTGGTTTTTGCTCCCGAGCCTGACATGGAAGCCATCTTTGACGCCGACGTTGATTTTCATATGGAGATCACCCGGTTTACCGGAAACGAAATGCTTTACAGTATCTATTCCTATGTGGACAGGATCACACGTCCTTCCCGGGATCACGCTCTTCAGATAATTCTGGACAAGAATGAAAAAAATACATTTATCGAACTTCACGAAAAGATCATCACGCTGATCAGAGAAAGACAGTTTGATGAGATCGAGACAACTTTAACAAATCATTACCAGTTCTGGAGCCAGGTCATCTGACCTGCTCCGGAGAAAGGATAAACTATGGAAACACAGCCACTTGATATCCTTGACTCTTTTGTCTCCGCGGACGACGATTCTGTCTCCCCGGTACTTGAAAAGGAACTCAGGGATCTTAACAGAAAGATCGTGGTGCTGGATGATGACCCTACAGGGATCCAGACAGTCCACGACATATATGTATATACAGACTGGAGTCCTGAGACGATCCGGGAAGCATTCTCAGATCCTTCCCCTATGTTCTTTATCCTGACAAACTCCCGCAGTCTCTCTCAGGCCGACACATCACAGCTCCACCGCGAGATTGCCGAAACCGTATACCAGGTCTCACAGGAAACAGGGAAAAAATTTCTCCTTCTTTCCCGCGGCGACAGTACCCTGAGGGGACATTACCCTCTGGAAACGGAACTTCTCAGAGAAACTCTGGAGTCTCATTCCGGCTTCTCTTTTTCCGGAGAGATCATCTGTCCTTTTTTTCCGGAGGGCGGACGTTTCACTGTAAACAATATCCATTACGTCCGGGAGGGCGACAGACTGATCCCGGCAGGCGAGACAGAGTTTGCCAGGGATAAGACCTTTTCCTTTCATGCTTCCGACCTGACAGAATATATAGAAGAAAAAACAGAAGGGAAATTCCGAAAAGAGAACTGCATCTGCATCTCCATTGAAGAACTCCGCGCCATGGATTATGACGGGATCACCCGAAAACTTATGGAAGCGGAAGATTTCGCAAAGATCATCGTCAATGCGGTCTGCTATACCGACCTGAAAGTATTCACTGTATCATGGATCCGCGCCATGAAGACAGGGCGCCACTACCTCGCCCGTTGTGCCGCGGCTCTCCCGAAGGTGATCGGCGGGATCTCGGACAAACCGCTCCTTACACGGCAGGATCTCCGCCCCGATGATTCACGAAACGGCGGGCTTATTATCATCGGATCCCATGTCAAAAAAACAACGCAGCAGTTTCAGCAGCTGCTGAACGCTCATCTGCCTCTTCAGCCGCTGGAATTCCGTGTCAGCACCTATTTTGAAGAAGGCGGGCTTGAGGGTGAGACCCGGCGGGTCCTTGCCCGGGCAGAAGAACTGATCCGATCCGGCACGACAGTACTGATCTACACCAGCCGGGAACTTCTGGCACCGGAAGGATTCAGCGAAGAAGACCTTCTCTCCCTCTCCGTCCGGATTTCCGAGGCACTCACCTCCGTGGTATCTCTGCTGTCTGTGAAGCCCTCCTTTATCCTCGCGAAAGGCGGCATCACATCCAGCGATGTGGGGACCATCGGACTTCATGTCAGAAAAGCTCTTGTCCTCGGACAGGTAAAGCCCGGCATCCCGGTATGGCTCACCGGACCGGAAAGCCGTTTCCCCGGAATGCCCTATATCATCTTCCCCGGAAATGTGGGGGCTCCGGAAACATTGAAAGAAATCGTGGAAGAACTGCTCCGTTAAATGCAACGGCTTTTGACCTGAACAGTTCCGTGAAAACCGCTGTTTCTCTTTTCATCAGAATCATCATGTTTACATATACAGGAGGTTTCATATGGATAAGAAAAAAGTAATCATCTCACTGGCACCTGTGGAGGCAGGCACTCCCGTAGACGCGGACGCTCTGGCAGAAGATGTGAAAAAAAGTGCTGAGCTCGGCGCCGCAATGTG
>DWVT01000206.1 GCA_019120075.1 Candidatus Mediterraneibacter excrementigallinarum | reverse complement strand
AGGGCGGACGCCCGCGAGCGAGATGAAGCGCAAAGCGCGTAAATCGAGCTTGCGCAGGATCAGATGAACGGAGCCAGTCGTAGGGCGAACGCCCTACCTGCTGATCACTAGCGTCTGATATCCTGCCCGTTTCAGCCGCCGCTCCATTTCCACCGCTTCCTCCAGAGTGGGATAGGCGCCGACCATGACGCGGAAAAGGCCGTCGCCCTCCGCAATTTCGATTGGAAAATCCTGTTCCCGAAGTTCACTTACAAGACGGTCTGCATTTGCAGGATTCCGATACGATCCGACCTGAACAGTATAACCGGAAGAGTCCGGGCCGCTGCTTTGTCCCAGGGTCTCAAGAATGCCTTCTGCAATTGCCAGTGCGATATCATCAAAGTTATCGTCAAAGAGCTGATTGTCCGTATCCGAATTGATGAACCCCACTTCCACGAGAACAGCGGGCATCTTAGTACGCCTCAGTACCACGAGTCCGGGGCGCTCTTTAACGCCGAGGTTTACAAATCCGATGGATTCCAGCTGGTCATTGATGTTTTCAGCCATTTCCAGTTTGATTCCGGATCTGTCATAAATGAGAGATTCCACGCCGGATACAGCGTTGTCCGTGGGATAGGAATTGCGGTGGATGGAGACAAAAAAATCGACTCCCGCAGCGTTTGCCTCCATGGCTTTCTGATAGGGGGATTCATAGACATCGGTAGTGCGTGTGTAGAGAACGTCGATTCCGCGTTCCTGGAGAATCTCTCCGATCGCGAGTGTAAGGGCGAGGGCATCGTCTTTTTCCTGACGCCCGTTGTATACTGCTCCGGGATCCTTTCCGCCGTGTCCGGCGTCGAGCATGATAGAATATGGCATATTTGTTTCCTTTCCGGATTCTTTCTATAATAAAATATGCAGTGAAAAAAATGAGGTGAAAATAAAAACTCCTGCATGGATCAGAGTATATCAGTCTGATCCATGCAGGAGAGTGCTGCAATACAGTTGCAGAATACATTATATAATATCAGAAAAAATATTCCGCTGCGTTTTTTGGTCTACTGCCTGTCAGGAATATTATCGCCGGAATCCTTTGAAGCTTCCACGGATGTATCTGATCCGGTGTTCGCTTCGTTTTCCCTGTCATTTTCCTGTCCGGCGCCGGCCGCGTCACTGTTTTGAGTTTCAGATTCTTCCTGCGGCTGGGGCAGATAAACATGTACGCTTTCGACCCGGTTCTTATCAAGCTTTTCCACCACCATGCGAATCCCGTCGGCGGTACAGACCTCATCGCCCTCTTCGGCAAGACGATCGAGCTGGCCGATGATGAGACCGCCAAGAGAATCATAGTCTTCAGATTCCAGATTTGTTCCCAGCCGGTCATTAATGTCATCCAGGCTCATGGAACCTTCGATGATATACTCGCGCTCCCCGACCTGCTGAAGAGGATCGTCAGCCACATCATCGTACTCATCATGGATTTCGCCTACGATCTCTTCCAGAATATCCTCCAGTGTGATGAGACCGGCCATCTCGCCATATTCGTCGAGAACAATGGCAATATTAAAGGTGGAATCCCTCATCTCCACCAGGAGTTCCGAGATACTTTTATATTCATAAGTGAAATGCGGTTTCCGCATGATGTCCCAGATAGAGAACGGCTGGTTCCTGTCATACAGGAGCAGATCCTTCATATTGATAATACCAACGATATTGTCCTGGCTTTCCTCGTACACGGGAAGACGGGTAAATTTATCTTCGCGGAAGATATCGATCAGTTCGTCGTAGGTGTTTTCCACATCCGCAAATGTGACATGAACCCGGGGAACCATGATATCCTTTGCATTGGCGTCGTTAAGGTCGAACACATTGTTTATCATCTCTTTTTCGCCGGTTTCGATCACGCCGTTTTCATGACTTACATCCACGATCGTACGCAGCTCATCTTCGGTCAGATTTTTCTTCTGGGCATTCGGGTCGACGCGAAGAAGAAGCATGATCCCGCGGGAAAAGAGGTTGATGATGAAAATGACCGGAGTCATGATCGTCATAAAAATTCTGATCACACGGATATATCTGAGTGCGATCTTTTCCGCATTGATCGTGGCATAATTCTTCGGCGTGATTTCACCGAATACAAGGATCGCCACGGTAAGGACAGCAGTTGCGATGCTGACCATGTATCCTCCGAACGCATATGCAAGTGTAGCCGACAGAGAAGAAGCGGAAATGTTTACGATGTTGTTGCCGATCAAAATGGCGCTCAGCATCTTAGATGTATGATTCTGTGTGATATCAAGAACGAGTTCCGCGCGTTTATCGCCAGAATCTGCCAGCGAGCGGAGACGGATCTTGTTTACCGTCGTCAGCGCAGTCTCATTTGAAGAGAAAAATGCTGAGAGCATCAGAAGAATGACCAGTATGATCAGTTGAAAGGTGTCACCAGAGTCCACTGTAGTATATTCACTCCTTTTTGTTATACAGTACGCCTGGGGCGTAGAAATTTAGAGATACCACTACATTATACACTGATTTGTGGATTTTGGCAAGAATCGGAGTCAGGGGTGTGCCGTGACACAAGGTCAGGTGTGAGCTGCAATGAATGGAAGGATACTGAAATGAAACTGCACCTTGCGCGCTTTACAACAGACCGGGGTTGGATTATAATAGGGAAACAAATAAGCAAAGAAATGGAGTATATCTATGAATCTGTACGAAGAACTTTGTGCCATAGCAGGAGAAGAGAATGTACTGCAGGATGAGCCGATGTCAGGACATACGACGTTCCGGATCGGAGGTCCGGCAGATTTTTTTGTCACACCGTCAGAAGCAGGAGAGATCAGCAGGATCACGCAGCTTTGCAGAGAAAAGGAGATTCCCTACTATGTGGTGGGAAACGGGAGCAATCTTCTCGTGGGAGATAAAGGATACCGGGGAGTTATCATACAGATCTTTAAAAATATGAACCGGATTTCCGTTGAGGGTGAGGAGGTCCGTGCCCAGGCGGGAGCCCTTCTCTCAAAGGTGGCGGCAGCTGCCTGCGAGGCGGAACTGGAAGGAATGGAATTTGCTTCCGGAATTCCCGGAACGCTGGGAGGTGCTGTCCGCATGAACGCCGGTGCCTATGGCGGCGAGATGAAACAGGTGCTCAAGAACGCGACTGTACTTACTGCGGACGGGGATGTGCTTACCATTCCTGAGGCGGAAATGGGTATGGGATACCGTACCAGTATTGTATCGAAAATGGATTACGTTGTTCTGGAGGCAGTCCTCTCACTGAAAAAGGGAAGGAAAGAAGAGATCCGGGCGCGGATGGATGAACTGAGGGAGAAACGTGTTGAAAAACAGCCTCTTGAGTACGGAAGCGCGGGAAGCACATTTAAAAGGCCGGAAGGATATTTTGCCGGCAAACTGATCCAGGATGCAGGACTCAGGGGATTCCGCGTAGGAAATGCGCAGGTTTCGGAGAAACACTGCGGTTTTGTGATCAACCTGGGAGGAGCGACGGCAGCCCAGGTGGCGGAACTTATGGATGAGGTAGTCCGCAGGGTAGAGGAAAATTCCGGTGTGCGGCTGCAGCCGGAAGTGAAAAGGATAGGAGAGTTTTAAATATGCGTTTTGTTATCGTTACGGGAATGTCCGGAGCCGGGAAGTCAACTGCGCTGAAAATGCTGGAGGACATGGGCTATTTCTGCGTGGATAATCTGCCGATCCCCCTTCTGACAGGTTTTGCCCAGATGCTGGAGGCGCCGGAGTCCTCTATGGAGAAAGTGGCTCTCGGGCTGGATGTAAGAGGAGGACAGGACTTTTCGGGGCTGGAGGAAAAGCTGAATGGTCTGGACGAAAAGAATGTGGAATACGAGATACTTTTTCTCGATGCCGCAGATGATGTACTTGTAAAGAGATATAAGGAGACCAGGAGACAGCATCCTCTGAGCGGTTCCGGAAGAGTAGATACAGGGATCGCAAAGGAGCGGGAGAAAATCGCATTCCTGAAGATGAGAGCAACTTATATTCTGGACACCAGCAAGATGCTCACAAGGGAACTGAGGCTGGAACTGGAAAAGATCTTCGTGGAAGGGCACAGTTTCTGCAACCTCTTTATCACGGTGATGTCCTTCGGGTTCAAGTACGGCATCCCTCAGGACGCGGATCTGGTGTTTGACGTGCGGTTCCTTCCGAATCCTTACTATATTGATACACTGCGGGAAAAGACGGGGAACGATCCGGAAGTACAGGACTATGTCATGGAGAATGACAAGGGCAGGATCTTTCTGGAAAAACTGAAAGACATGATGGAATTTCTTATTCCGAATTATATTCTGGAGGGAAAAAATCAGCTGGTGGTCGCGATCGGCTGCACCGGCGGAAAACATCGGTCGGTTACTCTCGCGAACGCTCTGTATAAGATCCTGGAAAAAGAAGAAAGCTACGGGGTGCGCATTGAGCATCGGGATATTGGGAAAGACAGTATTACAAAGAAAAAATAAGCGCGCAGAATGCTGCCCGCGGTGTAAAAGGTGAGAAAATATGTCATTTTCTGGGCAGGTAAGGGAAGAACTGGCAAAACACATCAGTCCGGCGAGGCACTGCTGTATCGCGGAGCTGGCGGCTTTCATAGGAATGTGCGGGACGGTAGTGATCAATCGGTTTGACCAGTGCAGTATTAAAATCCATACGGAAAATTTTCTTGTTGCAAGAAAAGTCTTTACATTGATAGAAAAAACATTTAATATAAAGACTGATATCGCTGTCAGACGGAACACAGCAAGAAAATCGGTATCCTATGCGGTCGTGGTCAGACGGCATGGGGATGCAGTCAGAGTCCTCCAGGCGGTAAAGATGCTGGACGAATATCACGGAAATGCGGAAGAGCTTCACGCCGTAAATCCTCTGGTGGTACAGCAGACGTGCTGCAGGCGGGCTTTTCTTCGCGGTGCGTTTCAGGCATCCGGATCCATGAGTGATCCGAGAAAATCGTACCATTTTGAGATCGTCTGCTCATCGGAAGAGATGGCGGAACAGATCAGAGGGCTGATGAGTGGATTTTCTCTGGATGCAAAGATCGTACCACGCAAGAAATCATACATCGTCTACTTGAAAGAGGGTTCCCAGATAGTCGATATGCTGAATGTTATGGAGGCGCATGTCGCCCTGATGGAACTTGAGAACGTCAGGATCCTGAAGGAGATGCGCAATTCCGTGAACAGGCAGGTGAACTGCGAGACTGCCAATATAAATAAGACAGTATCGGCAGCAGTTAAGCAGGTTGAGGATATTACATATCTCAGAGACCGGATCGGATTTGAAAACATGCCGGAGAATCTGGTGGAGGCGGCAACAGCCCGACTCGAAAATCCAAATGCCACTCTGAAGGAACTGGGAGAATCACTGACTCCTCCCGTCGGTAAATCCGGTATCAACCACAGGCTACGGAAACTGAGCGAATTGGCGGACAAAGTGAGGCGAGAACAAGGAGGAATATTATGATAAAAACATCTGTTGTAGTAAAAGCAGACAAAGGCCTTGATGGAAGACCTATCGCGTTGTTGGTCCAGGAAGCCAGCCAGTATGCAAGTAAAGTATATATTCAGGTTGGCGAAAAAAATGTTAATGCCAAGAGCATCATGGGTATGATGAGTCTGAGCCTGACAGGAGGAGATCAGATCACTGTCGTAACTGACGGAGAGGATGAGCAGAAAGCGGCAGAGGGAATCAAAACTTTTTTTGCAAAAGCGAAATAAATATCGACGAACATTTTCCCGGCGTCAGGCCGGATCGGGATAAATGAATGATATGAGGGGGCTGTGCTGGATCAAAGTGCAGCCTCCTTTTGCGCGGATCAGACAGGGGGAGGCCCCCAATCTGATCGATAAGCCCGGCGAGCGTATGCTGTGCCTGCACGGGCAGACAGAAAAATAAAATTTGGAGGATGCCTGAATGAAGAAGATGCTGTTTATCTATAACCCGAATTCGGGACAGGGACTTTTGAAACCGAAACTGTCGGATGTTCTTGATATTTTTGTCAAGGGAGGATACGATGTGACGGCTTATCCCACCCAGAAATACCATGACGCAGTCGCAAAGATGCGTTCCTGCGATGATCATTATGATCTTGTGGTGTGCAGCGGCGGGGACGGAACACTGGATGAGGTTGTCACGGGCATGATGGAGTACAGAGAAGAAAAAGTGCCGATCGGATATATACCGGCGGGGACGACCAATGACTTTGCCAGGAGCCTGCACATCTCCAGAGACATACTGGAAGCGGCGGATACGGCGGTCAACGGGGTGGTTTTCCCCTGTGATGTGGGACGGTTCAACAAAGACTATTTTGTCTATATCGCGGCCTTCGGTCTGTTTACAGATGTGTCTTATGAGACAAAGCAGAGTATGAAAAATATCCTGGGGCACCTGGCGTATGTGCTGGAAGGGACAAAACGTATCTTTAATATTCCGTCCTATAAGATCAAAGTCACTCATGACGGCGAAGAGATCGAGGATGAATTTATCTTTGGAATGGTGACAAATTCAAAATCTGTGGGCGGTTTCCAGGGAATTATCGGAAAAGATGTTGTCTTTGACGACGGAGAGTTTGAGGTAACCCTGATCAAGACGCCGAAAAACGCCATTGAGCTCAGCGAGCTCCTCGGAGCCCTCGGCCTTCGCCAGATCAATGAGGAACGCATGTATTCCTTCCGTTCCGGCAGCATCCGGTTTGAGTCACTTGAGGAAATTCCATGGACTCTGGACGGGGAATTCGGCGGTGTTCACGATGAAGTGACCATTACAAATGCAAAGCAGGCGCTTCAGATCATGGTGAAGAAAGAAGCCCTGGAAAAACTCCAGAAAAAGGCTCTGAAAAAAGATGAAAAAAATCTTTAAAAAAGGCTTGCATATTCAAAAAGTATATGGTATAGTTATATTCGCTGTGAGGCACGGCTGAACAGCGAACATAATATGGCTCCGTGGTCAAGCGGTCAAGACGCTAGCCTCTCACGCTGGAATCAGGGGTTCGATTCCCCTCGGAGTCACTGGAAAAGCCCGTTTTTACGGGCTTTTTTGTGTCTGAAAAACAAAATTGTGGTTATTTTTATGGTTTGATGGTAAGATAAAAGAAAAGAAAGGGTGATGGATATGGCATTAGCACAGGCGACAAAATC
>DWVT01000205.1 GCA_019120075.1 Candidatus Mediterraneibacter excrementigallinarum | reverse complement strand
TATATAATTTATTTTCATTTCATATCTTTCTCTGTTGTGACCGATCGGACAAAATTTTCTATCATTCGGTGTCCCTCCGGCGTCATCACCGATTCAGGGTGAAACTGGATCCCATATATCGGATACTGCCTGTGTTCCATCGCCATGACTTCGCCGTCCTCTGACCGTGCCGTCACCCGGATCTCCTCCGGCAGGGTATCTTCCCGAACTGCCAGAGAATGATATCTTGCCACCTGTATCGGTTCCCGGATTCCTTCAAAAAGTACGCTATCCTTTACTTCCGTCAGGATCGAAGTCTTCCCGTGCATCAGCCTTCCCGCATGAACTACCTCAGCTCCGAATGCCTCCGCGATCGCCTGATGTCCCAGGCAGACGCCAAGTATTGGGATCTCTCCTGCTGCCTTCCGGATCAGTTCCTCGCAGATTCCTGCATCCGCAGGCTTTCCCGGCCCCGGTGAGATGACCACCGCATCTGGTCTCATCTCCAGTACTTCCTCCGGGGTGATCCGGTCATTTCTCACTGTCCTGACTTCTTCCCCCGTTTCGGCAATAAACTGATAAAGATTGTATACAAAACTGTCGTAATTATCGATCAATAGAATCATTTCAGCCCTCCCTGTGCGGTCCTGACAGCCTGAAGCACTGCCCCCGCCTTATTCAGACACTCGGTAAATTCCTTCTCCGGAACGCTGTCCGCCACAATCCCCGCTCCTGACTGCACGCACACGCGGCCATTCTTTTTCCATGCGAGCCGTATGGAAATACAGGTATCTACATTTCCTGCAAAATCCAGGTATCCGATAGCTCCTCCGTAGATGCCCCGCTTCTGCTCTTCCAGTTCCGCGATGATCTCACATGCCCGGATCTTGGGGGCTCCTGAAAGAGTGCCTGCAGGAAGTACGGCGTCTACCACATCCACACTGTCCCGGTCTTCCCTGATCTTCCCCGCCACTGTTGAACCGATGTGCATCACATGAGAAAATCTTTCGATCCCCAGATATTTTTCCACCTTGACAGTCCCGGGGATACTGATCTTCCCGATATCGTTTCTTCCAAGATCCACCAGCATATTATGCTCTGAGAGTTCTTTCTCATCACTTAACAGTTCCTCTTCCAGCGCCTGGTCTTCTTCCTTTGTCTTTCCTCTGGGCCGAGTCCCCGCCAGCGGAAATGTGAACACCCTGCCGTCCACCATCTTTGCCAGCGTTTCAGGGGATGCCCCTGCGACCTCGATATCGTCGCTGGAAAAATAGAACATATAGGGGGAAGGGTTCATGGTCCGCAGCACCCGGTACGTATCAAACAGGCTCCCCTCTGCCTTAGCTGTCAGCGGATTAGACAGCACAACCTGGAAAATGTCTCCTTCACGGATATATTCCTTTGCCCGCTCCACCATCCGCATATATTCTTCCTTCTTCTTTGCCGGATGGAACTCCTCCTTCAGAACAAGAGGACGGAAATCTGCTTTCGCCTGGCTTCGGATCAGACGCTCCATCTCATCCAGTTCCGCATCCGCCCTGCGGCAGTTTTCTTCCGGATCGCCGGTCAGGCCGACTCCCGTGATCAGGATCAGTTTCTGCCTGAAATTGTCAAATACGATCACCTTGTTAAAAAGCATCAGATCCACATCCCTGAATTCCTGCCCTTCCCCTGATGAGAGAATGTTCTTCAGAGTCGGCTCCGCGTATTTGATATAATCATATGAGAAATACCCGACCAATCCTCCGGTAAAAGGCGGAAGGCCTTCCACTGCCGGCGTCCGGTAATCTTCCAGGATCTTCCGAAACACCCCGCCCGGATGTTCCACAGGAAAACTCCGGCTCTTCTTCTCCTCTTCCTCTTTTCCTTCTACAATTGTCATAACCCCGTCCGTACAGGTAATCTCCATATCCGGATCATATCCAAGAAAGGAAAACCTTCCCCATCGCTGTCTGTCCTCCGCACTCTCCAGCAGATAACAATGCCTGCTTGCCGCTCTCAGCGACCGCATCACTTCCACAGGGGTGAATGCATCTGCATAAAGTTCCCTGCTGACAGGATATCTTCGGTATTTTCCTTCCTGTGCGCAGGCTCTGATCTGTTCTAATGTCTTCTCTTCCATAAGCGCCTCCTTTTGCTGATGCTGATCTCTGCCGGAACCGTTCCGCGCTTCCTTCCGATGTGCGTCAGCTTGAATCCGCGCTTCGCGCTTCTTCAAGCTGTGGGCGTCCGCCCTATGCCGGAAACGGCAACTCCCGATTTCTGCAAGCAAGCTTGCAAATCGGTCATTACCATTTCCGGCGCACATCGGACTTTTGGGCAAAATAAAAGTCCCTGACAGAATTTTTGGTTCTGTCAAGGACGGTAATTCTTCAGAATCTCCGCGGTGCCACCTTGATTCACGGGTTTTCCCCTGTGCTCTCTGCAGGATACCAGCATATCCCCGGCAACTGACGTATGCCCACACGTCGCAGAATACTCAGACTGCAAAGTCCTTTGACTGCGCCCTCGGCGGTCCATTTGGCAGACTGCATCTCGACCCGGCTCTCACCTTCCCGGACTCTCTGTGCGCGCATGACTGCTTTGATCTCCGCTTCAACGGTTTAATGCGCTGTTCTGTTTTATGTGTGGTGAAATTTTATCACTTCACTTTTCCGCTGTCAAGCAATTTTACAGGACGAATACAGTTTTTTCACAAATCT
>DWVT01000204.1 GCA_019120075.1 Candidatus Mediterraneibacter excrementigallinarum | reverse complement strand
AGAACCGGCAGAACCCGAAGAACCGGAGGAAGTGATCCCGGAGAATCAGAATCTGCTTACCGGCGTACCGGATTTATCTGAGGATGCGATCGGGAAAAGACCTGTTGCGGTAATGGTAAACAATATTCCCGCGGCAATGCCTCAGTACGGTGTAGAGGAAGCGGATATCATCTTTGAGATCCCTGTGGAAGGAGATCAGACTCGGTTTATGGCGCTCTACGCAGACTATACCAAGGTGCCGAAGGTGTGTGCGATCAGAAGCTGCCGCGCGTATTTCCCGGCAATCTCTCAGGGATTTGACGCGTTCTATGTAAACTGGGGGATTGATGAGAGCATGGGAGATTACATTGCGGCGCTGGGACTGGATCAGTATGACGGGATGTATAATCCGGGAGGTCTCTTCGGACGGGATCAGGACAGACTGAATTCTGGATATGCGCTGGAGCACACGGCGTATTTCGACGGAACGAAATTTGCTTCCTATGTACAGTCCCAGGGAACCAGGACAGATCTTCAGGATGATAAGAAAGATACAGCGTTTAAATTTAACGGGCTGGATGAGCAGATCAAACCATCAGGCGGCGACTGCACCAGAGTTGATATTGATTTCGGAGCGCAAAGCGCAGCTCTGATTTACGATGAGCAGAGTGGAACGTATAAAAAGGAAAATACCGGCAAGCCTCAGATTGACGGGAAAACGGGAAATCAGCTGGCGTTTACCAATGTGATCGTACTGGAGACCAGCATTACCGTTCGTGATGATGTGGGACATAAGAATGTGGACTGGTCCGGCGGAGAGGACGCAGTGGGATATTATATCTCCAATGGCGGGATGCAGAAGATCAACTGGTATAAGCAGGAAAATAATGAACAGGACCGGATTCATCTTTATGATGAGAACGGACAGGAACTTTCTCTTAACAGAGGAAAGACATACATAGCAATAAACTACCCGAACCAGACGCAGATGCAGTAGGCAGATGCGACGGACAGGGAAGAAAAAAGAAAAGGAAAACTTAAGTCATGAGTAAAATAGCGGTTTTGATACCATGTTACAATGAAAGCCAGACAATAGAGAAAGTGGTACGGGAGTATCGTGAGGCCCTTCCAGAGGCGGATGTCTATGTCTACGATAACAATTCTACTGACGGAACGGATGAGATCGCGCTCAGGGCGGGCGCGATCGTCCGGTATGAGTACCGCCAGGGGAAAGGAAATGTAGTCAGGAGCATGTTCCGGGATATTGACGCGGACTGTTATTTGATGATCGACGGCGACGATACCTATCCGGCGGAAAACGCAAGACAGATGGTGGATCTTGTGCTTGACAAGGGAGTGGATATGGTGATCGGGGACAGGCTGTCCTCCACTTATTTTACAGAGAACAAGCGGCCGTTCCACAATTCGGGAAACCGGGTTGTCCGTTATCTGATCAATAAACTCTTCAACAATGATGTCAGAGACATCATGACAGGATACCGGGCGTTCAGCCGTCTGTTTGTGAAGTCATTTCCGGTCCTGTCCAAGGGATTTGAGATTGAGACGGAGATGACGATCCATGCGGTGGACAAGAATTTTCTGCTGGAGGAGGTCCCGGTCACATACAGAGACAGGCCGGAGGGCAGTGAGTCAAAACTGAACACATTCTCCGACGGTTTCAGGGTGTTAAGGACGATCGCTTCTCTGTTCCGGGAGTATAAGCCTTTTAAGTTTTTCCTCAGCGTGGCAGTGCTGCTGTGGGTTATCGCCATTGCCTTTTTTGTCCCGGTATTTGTTGACTATCTGCAGACCGGTCTTGTATTAAAATTCCCGACGGTGATCGTCTGTGGGGTGGTGGCCACTGTGGGTGCGCTGATGTGGATCTGTGGGATTATCCTGGAAGTAATCGTGAAAAAGCACCGTCAGCTGTATGAACTGATGCTGAATCAGATGAGTATTACGCTTTCTGATAAATAAGCCTGAATAAAGAAAAATAAAGGAGCGGTATATTTTGGATAAGAAAACTTCTTTGCTGAGACAGATCATCCGTTTCGGGTTTGTTGGCGGATCTGCGTTTGTGATAGATTATGGGATCATGATCTTCCTGACAGAGGTGTTTGGGATCAATTATCTGGTCTCCAGCGCGGTTTCTTTCACAGTGTCAGTGATTTATAACTATATCCTCAGTGTGAAATGGGTGTTCGATGTGTCGGGCAACCGGAGTAAAACGCAGGATTTTGCGGTGTTCATCGTGCTGAGTATCATCGGGTTGGGGATAAATCAGCTGGTCATGTGGCTCGCTGTGGATATTCTCGGAATATTTTATATGATCTCCAAGATCGGCGCGACAGCGATCGTTATGGTCTACAATTTTATTACGAGAAAGATGTTCCTTGAGAACGGGAAATAAAATGAAAGCCCCCTTGGAAAATAAAGACGGATTCAGACTTTATTTTCCAAGGGGGCTGTTTTTGTAACGGCAACGAGATAAAGTCCGGGCTTGCCCGGGACCTCGGAGCCGCAACTTATTCTTCTATGATCTGGATCTCCAGATAGTCAAAATCAATGGAATCCACGAAGTTGTCCTGATAAAACCGCGCCTTGGCATGCCGTTTGAATTCGTTGATGGTGGAGTCAAGCCAGATCGGCTTGCTCAGGTCGAACTCATAGCAGATTTCGTCAAGCGCGTTGAAGATCTTGTGTGTCCGGGTGTCGTCTGTCTCGTCGCAGATGACGGTATCCCGCAGCATTCTGTTGTCTTTGAATTCTTTGCCCCAGAGGCGGAACATGGCAGTCAGTCCTTTCTTTTGAATATGCTTATTCTAGCACAAACGGATGAAAGTGTGTAGCCTGCCTTGACCCTTTTTTTAAAATCCATTATACTTGGAGGATGCAAGGACCCGCGGAAGTGCGGGCGCCTTAGCGGGAAAAGGAAAGAAAATATGAAGAAACCACTTATTTTACAGTCGGATTTTGGAACAGCAGACGGCGCGGTCAGCGCAATGTACGGGGTTGCCTACGGGGTGGACCAGGATCTGAATATTTCGGATCTGACCCATGAAATCCCTCAGTATGATATCTGGGAGGCGTCATACCGCCTGATCCAGACGGTGAGCTACTGGCCGGAGGGATCAGTGTTTGTCAGTGTCGTGGACCCGGGAGTGGGCTCCACGAGAAGGAGCATCGTAGTGCGGACGAAGACAGGGCAGTATATCGTGACTCCGGATAACGGGACGCTGACTCATGTAAAGCGGATCATCGGGATTGACGGGGCGCGCGTCATTGACGAGAGCGTAAACCGTCTGCCGAATTCCGGGGAGAGCTACACGTTCCACGGCAGGGATATCTATGCCTTTACCGGGGCAAAGCTGGCAGCAGGTGTGATCACCTTTGAGCAGGTAGGCCCGGAGGTGGAGACGGACAGCGTGATCGAACTTCCGGTAGTGGAAGCGGTTTACGACGGGGACAAAGTCAGCGGCACGATCGACGTTCTGGATGTGCGGTTCGGAAGCCTCTGGACGAATATCACAAGAGAAATGTTCCTGAAACTGGGAGTGAAGCACGGCGGAAGAGTCGAGATCAGCATTGAGAATGAGACAAGGACGCTCTATAAGAACATCCTTGTGTACGCGAAGAGTTTTGCTGATGTATATGTTGGCGAACCCCTTCTCTATGTGAACAGTCTGGATTGTATGGCAGTGGCGATCAATCAGGGAAGCTTTGCAAGAGCATATAATATCGGGACAGGGACCAGCTGGAGGATCACGATCCGGAAGGCACCCCGGCTGATCTATGAGGATTAGGGCCTGTGCTGATCCGGCGTACGGAAACAGACCAGGTAATACTGATGAACGGAGGGAAGAAAGATGGATACTAATACGAAGGAAAAGACTCCGGTGATCGAATTCAAAGATTTCCAGTTTCAGTATTTCAGCCAGGCTGAGCCCACTCTTTATGACATCAACCTGACGATCAACAGAGGAGAAAAGGTCCTTCTCGTAGGTCCCAGCGGGAGTGGAAAGAGTACTCTGGGGCACTGCCTGAACGGACTGATCCCTTTTTCCTACAAAGGAGAGATCAAAGGAAGCCTTAAGATCATGGGGCAGGAGACGAAGGAGATGGATATCTTCCGGCTCTCCAAGATGGTGGGGACGGTCCTTCAGGATTCGGACGGCCAGTTCATCGGGCTGACAGTCGGCGAGGACGTGGCCTTCGCCCTGGAGAATGACTGCGTAGAGCTGGGAAAGATGCGGGAAACTGTACAGAAGGTGACCGATATCGTAGATATGGGCGAGCTGCTGAAGTCCTCCCCCTTCGAACTCTCCGGCGGACAGAAGCAGAGGGTGTCCTTTGCCGGCGTCATGGTGGATGATGTGGATATCCTGCTTTTTGACGAGCCGCTGGCGAATCTGGATCCGGCAACCGGAAAGACTGCCATCGACCTGATCGACAGGGTGTGGAGAGACGAAGACAAGACAGTCATCATCATAGAGCACAGACTGGAAGATGTCCTCTACCGTGACGTGGACCGGGTGATCGTGGTCAGCGAAGGGCGGATCGTGGCGGACATGTCTCCGGATGAACTTATGGCGGCGGATATCCTGCCGGGGCTGGGGATCCGTGAGCCGCTTTATGTGACTGCGATGAAATACGCGGGGATCAAGGTGACGCCGCAGATGCATGCCGGCCGTCTTGACACGCTGGATATAGAGCGGATCCGGGAACCGCTCCTTGCATGGAACCGGGCTCAGGAGAAGAAGGAGAAAAGTCCGGAGCGTCCGGCCATCTTTCAGGCGAATCATATCAGCTTCCAGTATACAAAGAAGAGAAAGATCCTTCAGGATATCAGTTTTACGATCCGGGAAGGGGAAATGGTCAGCGTGGTCGGGACGAACGGAGCCGGAAAGAGTACCCTTGCGAAGGTAATATGCGGTTTCGTAAAGGAAGATCAGGGAAAACTTTACTACGGCGGCGAGGAGATGTCGGACTGGACGATCAAGGAGCGTTCTGCACGGATCGGCTACGTCATGCAGAATCCGAACCAGATGATCTGCAAGCCCATGATCTATGATGAGGTGGCGCTGGGGCTGAGAATCCGGGGCGTGCCGGAGGAAGAAATCGAGCCGAAAGTGGATAAGGCGCTGAAGATCTGCGGGCTCGCTCCCTTTAAGAAGTGGCCTGTGTCGGCGCTGAGCTTCGGACAGAAAAAGCGTGTGACTATCGCTTCAGTGCTTGTCCTGGAACCGCAGATCCTGATCCTGGACGAGCCGACGGCGGGGCAGGATTATCATCACTATACAGATATCATGGAATTCCTGAAGAGCCTGAACAGCCAGGGAGTGACCATCATCATGATCACCCATGACATGCATCTGATGCTGGAGTATACGCCCCATGCCATTGTTATTTCCGGCGGGAAGAAGATCGGCGATGCCAGCGCTGTGGAGATCTTGACGGACGAGAAGATCGCGGAACAGGCAAATCTGAAGGTGACTTCGCTGTATGAACTGGCGCTGAAGGCAGGGATTGAAGATCCGACTTCTTTTGTACAGAACTTTATCGATCATGAGAGGGGGACAAGGCACAATGAAATCGAAACTGTTTGATTACATTGACCGGGACAATTTTATTTATAACCTGTCCGGGCTGACAAAACTGGTGGCTTTTATCTGCCTGACGTTTTCGGTCATGTTTTCCTACGATATCCGGTACATTATCTTTGTCCTGGTGCTCGCGTTCTGTTTCTTCCGGATCTCTGAGATCAGCTTCCGGCAGGTGAGGACCATGATGATCTATGTGGGAGTGTTTCTTCTGCTGAATTTCTGCCTTACCTATCTGTTCAGCCCTCAGTACGGGACAGAGATTTACGGGACGACTCATGAGCTGTTCCGGTTCAACAGCAGATATACAGTGACGCTGGAGCAGATTCTTTATCAGCTGACAAAGATCCTGAAGTATGCGTCGGGGATCCCTCTGGGGATCATTTTCCTGCTGACGACCAACCCCAGTGAGTTCGCCGCGTCTCTGAACCGGATCGGGGTAAGCTATAAGGCGGCATATGCGCTGGCTCTGACTCTTCGGTATTTCCCGGACATGATCCGGGATTACCAGGATATTTCCCTGGCGCAGCAGAGCAGGGGACTGGATCTGTCGAAGAAGGAGAAGCTGGGAACCCGCGTGAAGAACATGATGAATATTTTTGTGCCGCTGATCTTTACGACCCTGGACCGGATCGAGCTGATCAGCAACGCCATGGACTTAAGAGGGTTCGGAAAACATAAGAAAAGGACCTGGTATGCGGGGAAACCTCTGGGGAGGAACGATTATCTCGCGATGTTGTTTTCGGCGGCTGTGCTTGCCGGATCCATCTGCGTATCCCTTTTTGTGAACGGATCAAGGTTCTATAATCCGTTCGTATAGAACTGTATTGGCAGTGCGCATCTCTGCTCCTGGCAGAGAGCGGACAAAATAACCTGACGAGGAGGATATCTGTTATGAAACCGATTCTGGTATTCCAGACTGATTTTACTTATAAAGAAGGAGCGGTCAGCTCCATGTACGGCGTGGTGAAATGCGTGGACCGTGAGCTTGAGATCATGGACGGGACCCATGAACTTCCCCAGTACGATACCTGGAGCGCAAGCTACCGTCTGTATCAGAGCCTGCCGTTCTGGCCGGAGGGGACGATCTATGTATCGGTGGTGGACCCCGGGGTGGGGACCAGCCGCCGTGCCTGTGTGGCAAAGACAAAGGACGGACACTATGTGGTGTCCCCGGACAACGGCTCTCTGACCCATGTGAAGAGATTTATCGGTATTGAGGCGGTGCGCGAGATCGATGAGTCCGTGAACCGTCTGAGAGGAAAGGGAACCGAGGAAGTGGCTATCTTCCACGGAAGAGACCTGTTCGGTTATACTGCGGCCCGGCTTGCCAGCGGGATCATTGATTTTGAAGGCGTGGGACCGGAGTATCCGGTGGAGGAGATCGTGGAGCATCCGATCCTGGAACCATCTGTTGAACAGGGAAAGGTGGAAGGAATCTTCGAGATCAACGATCCGAACTTCGGGAACCTGTGGACGAATATCCCGCTCAGGGCATTCAACGGCGCCGGATTTGAGTATGGCGATACAGTCCATACGGTCGTGCGCCATGAAGGAAATGTGATGTTTGACGAGCGTGTGCTTTTCCATAAGAGTTTCGGTTTCGCCGGAAAGGGCGAGCCAATGATCTACAATAACGAGCTGATGAAAGTCGCCATGGCGGTGACTCAGGGAAGTTTCTGTGAGAAATACGGGCTTTCCTACGGACCGGAGTGGACAGTGACGTTCACGAAAGACTGAGATCAGGTTGATGACAGGGCGGTTTCTGCAAGAAGCTGCCGCTGTTGTTGATACAGCCTGCGGCACCAGCTGCCTGCGGCATTGCAGTCAGGGGCTTTTGCCCCGGCATTTTACCATTTATCTAAAAGGAGGAAGATACAAATGGAGAAGAAACTTTTTGATTTTAAGACAAAGACCATTGTTGCGACAGGTCTTGGAGCAGCGCTGTTTATTGTGCTGTTCATGTATGTGAAGATCCCGACCGGAATCCCGGAGACGGACATCAAGACGGCTTACGGCGTGGGCGCGTTCTTCGCGGCACTGTTCGGACCGATCGCCGGAGGACTGATCGGACTGATTGGACACGGACTTTCCGACGCGATCCAGTACGGCTCTCCGTGGTGGAGCTGGGTTGTTGCCAGCGGCCTGACCTGCTTTATCACAGGCCTTGTCTATCCGAAGCTGAAAGTGGACGAGGGAGAATTCGGCGGAAAGGATATCCTTCGCTTTAACATTTATCAGATCGTGGCAAATGTCATCTCATGGGTAATCGTCGCTCCGGTGCTTGATATCGTTGTCTACGCTGAACCGGCAAACCTTGTGTTCACACAGGGAGTTGTCGCTGCGATCAGCAACGCGGTTTCCGCAGGTGTGATCGGAACGATCCTTCTTGCGCTGTACAGCAAGACGAGATCCAAGAAGGGAAGTCTTACAAAAGAGTAGGGGTTATCTGAAAAGTTGTAAAGATTAAGATAATGAAGGGGCAGGTCCATATGCGGAAGGAACTGCCCCTTTCATACTAAAAAGCTGTCTCTCGAAACTGCCGATTTCAATTTTCCTGCGTCCTCTCCGGCAGATCCGCACTGCCTTACGGCGTGCCGCTCTCCATATATTTGTAAAGCGTGAATTTTGAGATGCCCAGAACGGATGCGATCCGGTCCCCCGACTTTGTAATGAGGAAGGCTCCGGCGTCGTTGAGATAGCGTACAACTCTGATCTTGTCTTCTTTTGTCATCATGACTACCGGTTTTCCCACTTCAGCGAGAGCGTGCTCGATCAGGGAGTCGAGAAGCTCTGTGACTGTGTGAGGGATCCTGGGGGCGGATTCCTGTTTCTTCTGCTCCGCCTTACCAGATTGATCTGTGGCCGGATGAGTCGTGATAAGCCCACGGATCAGTTCGTCCACTGCTTTCAGTGAAGAGATATCGTAATTGACAGAAAAGATATACCGGAGGTTTCCGGATCTGTCCCGGATATAAATAGAACTGGATTTCAGTGCTTTGCCGTCCGAGGAACGGGTCAGATAGCCGATCTGATCCTTCAGTTCTTCCGGAGGGGTGTGAAGTGCCTCCAGGACTACGTTGGACGCGGCGTCGCCTTGTGCTCTGCCGGAGATCTGGCCGTTTTCGATATAGACGATCGTATTCGAGAGATCCCGTGTGACGTCGTGTATGGCAATCTCGCATTGAGTACCGAAATGTTCCGCCAGACCGTGGGCGAGCTGGATCAAAATGTCAAGAGTCATATCCTGTTTCATGTCAAACTCCCATCTGCCGCCGTCTCCGGCGGCATGAATTCTGAATTGTCAGAACACGTGCGCGGAAAATAAAAGCGCCGTGTATTGTGCAATTATTATATCATATCTGCCCGGATCAAACGAAAACTAAAAAATATTTAGATATCTAAAAAAAATTGTAACACCGTATTGCTTTTGTGTATTTTTGGTGCTATTCTTTAGTTAACGAGAAAAAAACTGGTCATATTGACGAAAGGAAGGTGCGAAATGGCAGAGTTACAAAAGCAAAATTCATTTGTGGTCGAACTGACCGATGAAGGGGTCAAAGAGATCAAGAAGCACAAGAACATTTACACGGACGATACAAAACCGATCGCTCTCAAAGACAGGGAGTGGGGCGTGAAGAACTATATCACCCTTTGGACAGGAATCCTTGTTTCCGTTGCGGTCTACACGATGGCGAGCGCTCTTCTGGCGGCAGGGCTGACATGGTATCAGGCTCTTTTCATCTGTGTGCTCGGACATTCTCTTGTCCTGATCCCATCCATTATGCTCGGTAAATTCGGTTCCCGCTATGGTGCCAGCTTCCCGATCCTCTCAAAAATGGTGTTCGGCCCGAAAGGGACGGCGGTGCCGACTCTCATCAGAGCGTTCATGGGCTGCCTCTGGTTCGGGATCCAGAACTGGATCGGAAGTGTTGCGTTCCATGCGATCCTGACGACGATCCTCCCGTTCTACGACGGGATACCGGGAAGCGAGTTCATCAGTTTTGCGCTCTTTGTACTCATTAACTTCTATATCGGCTATCACGGCAGCAAGGCGATCAGTTTCCTGGAAGACTATTCAGCTCCGGTCCTGATCTTCCTGAGTGCTGTTGTCATCGTGTGGGCCGTGGTCGTGGCAATACAGTCCGGCGGTGTCTCGGAACTTTTCAAGACATCAGTGGCAGGCGGCAACGGAGAGAGTTTCTGGTCACAGTTCTTCCCGTCACTGACATCCATGATCGCATTCGACGCGACTATCGCTTTGAACTTCTCGGATTTTACGCGGCATGAGAAGACGGAAGGCGCACAGGTCAAGGGGCAGCTTATCGGCGCGCCGATCATGACTGCATTTATCGTACTTGTGGGGATCTGCGGCACATCCGGTTCGGAGCTGGCATTCGGAGAAGCGTTCTGGAATCCAAGCGACCTGGTTGCTCAGTTTGACAATCCGCTGATCGTGATCATTTTCTCACTGTTTATCATCCTTGCAACACTGACCACAAATGTTCCCTGCAACCTGACCTCGGCGGCAGTGGTGTTCTCTTCTCTGTTCAGCAAAAAGCTGACCTACAAGAGAGCGGTCATCGTGGCGACGATCATCTCCATCTGCTTCCTGCCCTGGCGTCTGGTTGCAAATCCGGAGAGTTATGTCTATACACTCAACGGAACCCTTGCTGTATTCCTCGGACCGATCACGGGCGTGTGCCTGGCTGCGCTGTGGATGCAGTATAAGAACAAGTTCAATGTGCCGGATCTGTACCGTCAGGACGGCGGCGAATATTACTATACGAGCGGCTGGAACATGAAGGCGCTGGCGGTCATGGTTGCACTTTTCATCGTCATTTTTGTATGCAAGTTCATCCCGGCGCTGTCCTGGATCTATGACAGCTCTTACCTGCTGGGATGTGTTGCCGCGTTTATTATCTATAGTCTGATCTGCAGGAAATAGGAGGTGCCTTTTATGAAGAAGATCGTAAAAAACGGAACGGTTGTCACGGATTCACAGGTATTTCAGGCGGATATCCTGATCGAGGACGAGAAGGTAAAGATGATCGGGGACAACCTGGAGGCGGACGGGGCAGAAGCGATCGACGCGTCCGGAAAATATGTGTTCCCGGGAGGAGTAGACGTACATACTCACATGGATCTTCAGGCAGGAAAATACCGGGCGGTGGACGATTTCTATGACGGAACCGTGGCGGCGGCATGCGGCGGCACCACCACTATCGTGGATCATATGGCATTCGGTCCGAAAGGATGCAGCCTGTGGCATCAGGTGGAGGAATATCACAGGATCGCAGACGGGAAGGCAGTGATCGATTATGGATTCCACGGAGTGATCCAGCATGTCAACGAGTCTGTCCTGAAGGAGATGGGGGAGATCGCAAAGCAGGACGGGATCACCAGTTTCAAAGTCTATATGACTTATGACTTTATGCTGAAGGACGATGAGCTCTATCAGGTTCTGAAACAGGCGAAGGAGGACGGTATTGTCATTGCGGTGCACTGTGAGAACGACGGAGTCATCAATTACCTCAGAAAACACTATATCGAGAACGGATGTACGGAGCCAAAGTATCATCCTCTGAGCCGCCCTGCAAGGTGTGAGGCGGAGGCGGTGAACCGGATGATCCATCTGGCGGCAATGGCAGGAGACGCGCCTCTTTATATCGTTCACCTCTCCAGCAGGGAGGGACTTATGGAAGTCCTGAAAGCGAGGGCTTCCCACCAGAAGCATCTGGGAGTTGAGACCTGTACTCAGTACCTGACTCTGACGGATGATATGTACCAGGATCCGAAGGAAGGGCTCAAGGCGATCATGTCTCCGCCCCTTCGGAAGAAGGAGGATAATGAGGCTCTCTGGGATGCGCTCCGGGACGATGTGCTGGACACGGTGGCAACAGACCACTGTCCCTTTAACTATGGGGGCGAGAAACAGGCGGGAGCGGATGACTTTACTGCATGCCCCAACGGCGGGCCGGGCGTGGAGGAGCGTTTCCGCGTGATGTACTCCGAGGGGGTTGCGAAAGGAAGGATATCCCTTCCACAGTTTGTGAAATATCTCTGCACGAATCCTGCGCGTATGTACGGGATGTACCCGCAGAAAGGAACACTGCTTCCTGGGTCTGACGCGGATCTTGTGATCTTTGATCCGGCGAAGTCAAGGGTGCTGACTCATGCGGATATGCACAGCGCGGTTGACTACACCTGCTATGAAGGGATGAAAGTGCAGGGCGACATCGATCTTGTGATGCAGCGTGGAAATGTAATTGTAAAGGACAATAAATTCCTCGGAAAACGGGGAGACGGAAGATACCTGAAACGAGGAAAGAGTGTTCTTGCAGAATAGAGAAAAACAGCAGTTCTGAAGCAATCTGGCTCTGAAGGACCCGCCGGCAGCAGTGCCGGCGGGTTTGCCATGTCCCGGTGTTTATGATAAAATAAACCGAAAAACGCCTGCAAGCCGGCAGAAAAAGGAAGAAAAGATATTTTGAAATCTGCATTTTCCAGCGCTTGCGGGCAGGAAAGGACGAAAGAAGAATGAAGAGTATTCTTGACAGGATATTTGTGGAAGGACTGGGCGGCATGACCCATGGCCTGTTTGCCACACTGATCATCGGAACGATCATCCAGCAGATTGGGAATTATGTGGGCGGGACTCCGGGCAGCATGATCTATCTGATCGGAGGCGTCGCAGCGTCCCTCACCGGCGCCGGGATCGGCGTCGGCGTGGCGCGGAAGCTGAATGCCCAGGAACTGGTGGTGGTCTGTGCGGCGGTGACCGGCATGGTGGGAGCGTTTGCCAGCCGGATCCTTTCCGGACAGGTGTTTGTGGACGGACAGGTGATCTTAAACGGTCCGGGAGAACCGCTGGGAGCCTTTGTCGCGGCATATATCGCCATTGAGATCGGGATCCTGATCTCCGGGAAAACAAAGCTGGATATTATTCTGACGCCCCTGGTCTGCATCGGTGTTGGATCCGCAGTGGGGCTGTTCGTAGGTCCGCCGATCTCCCGGTTCATGTCCTGGCTGGGATTTCTCATCAACTGGGGAACGGAGCAGCAGCCCCTTCTGATGGGAGTGGTGGTCTCTGTCCTGATGGGGATGATCCTGACGCTTCCGATCAGTTCCGCGGCGCTGGGGGTGATCCTGAATCTGTCTGGTCTTGCTGCGGGCGCAGCGACTGTGGGATGCTGCTGTAATATGATCGGATTTGCCGTTGCAAGCTTCCGGGAAAACAAATTCAGCGGTTTTCTTGCTCAGGGGATCGGAACGTCAATGCTCCAGGTACCGAATATTGTCAGGCATCCTCTGATCTGGATCCCGCCGATCCTGTCCAGTGCGATCCTGGGACCGGTGGGGACAGTTGTGCTGCACATGACCAACAATGCGACCGGATCCGGGATGGGGACAGCCGGGCTGGTGGGCCCGCTCATGACCTGGCAGGTGATGACCCGGACAGAGCCGGAAATGATCGTGTTCGCGAAGATCATCCTGATCCAGTTCATCCTTCCTGCGGTACTGACATTGCTGATCTCGGAGTTTATGAGGAAAAAGCGGTGGATCAAACCGGGGGACATGAAGCTGGATCTGTAAGCCTGTTCCCGGGGGCGGCGGTTAGGTGTGAACTGTAGCATAAGGTTACAATTGTTTCTTAAAAAAGAGTGAACTCTGTGACATTCAATACAAAATATGGTATACTGTTTGAAAACAAAACAACCAATGGGGGATGTCTGTGATGAAAGGTGAACAACAGGTAGAGGCTGCGTTACGGAGCTATGAAGATGTTGACAGCTGGAAAACAGTTATTTTCCTTTACAATGCAGCCCTGAAGGAAGTGGGGACAAAGTTGGAGATCCTCAATGATGAATTCCAGCATGTGCACCAGTATAATCCGATCGAGCATATCAAGACCAGGATCAAGACGCCGGAGAGCATCGTAAAGAAGCTGAAACGCTACGGATATGAGACGTCGATCGAAAACATGGTGCGGTATGTAAATGATATCGCGGGTGTACGGCTTATCTGTTCCTTCACATCAGATATTTACCGGTTGGCTGAGATGATCGGAAACCAGAGTGACCTTAAGGTACTTTCCATCAAAGATTATATCAAAAACCCGAAAGAGAGCGGATACAAAAGTTATCATATGCTTGTGTCCGTGCCGATTTTTCTGTCGGACAGTGTGGTGGACACCAAAGTTGAGATCCAGATCCGTACCATTGCGATGGACTTCTGGGCCAGCCTGGAACACAAGATCTACTATAAGTTCGAGGGAAACGCGCCGGAATATATCAGCCGCGATCTCCGGGAATGCGCAAAGATGGTGTCCGAACTGGATGACAAGATGCTGTCGCTGAATGAAGCGATACAGGAATGTATTGTCCAGGAAGAAGCCAACAGGGATAATATGGATGATGTGCTCGACAATGTGATCGGGAACAGAAGAGGCCAGAGAGTGATCCATTTTTCAGATGAGAAACAGAAAAGAGAATGAAAGAACGAGAGAACCGGACATGAATTTTCAGGTCCGGTTCTTCTTGTGGCAGGAAGGGCATGCCGTCAGTCTGCAGCCAAAGTCCGTAAGGGGTGCAGTTGGCGACGGACTCTATAGCAACTTCCAAGGTTTGTACCGTGAGGTACAGGCGAGAAGAAGAGGTATCCGGGCTTTTCAACCCCCAAAACATATTGAAGCCGCCCCCCGTTTTAGGTATAATGTTCAGGTAAGCAATCCGCAGTGCGTTTCACGTAGAAGACGCATAGGCTGCTAGCAGCCTAATGCGTCTTGTGCGTGAAACATAGGGCGGATGCCCGTGAGCTGCGGCGCCGAAGGCGGCGGAGCTTGAGCACTGCGGAAGCGGATTGCAATACAAGGGATAAAGGGAAGAAAAAGGGAATGACAAAGGAAGCGAAGCGAAAAGGGATAGAGCTTGGCGCCGGACTTTTGCTGTATGTGATCGTGTGGATCGTTACAGAGTACTATGAAGCGGGAAGGATTGTGAAGACACTTTTGTTTTTACTGCCTTACCTTGCCCTCTCGGCGACAACGTATATTGAGCTTTTTAAGAACATCGGGAAACTGCAGTTCCTTGACGAGAACCTTCTGATGATCATTGCGACTGTAGGAGCGTTTGTCGTAGGAAGGGATAAAGAGGCTGTGGCCGCCATGCTGTTCTACCAGGTGGGAAAGATGGTGGAGGAAATCTCACTGAGCAGGACTAAAAAGTCCATTGCGGAGTTTATTGATCTCCGGCCTGAATATGCGAATCTGAAGGTGGGGAACACTGAGAAGATCGTGCCGCCGCAGGAATTAAAGGAGCGGCAGATCATCGTGCTCAGACCAGGTGAGAAGATCCCGGTAGATGCGGTAGTCACGTTTGGGAACGGAACCATTGATACAAAAGCAATCACAGGAGAGTCGGAGCCGAGGGCCGTGAAGATCGGAGACAGGCTGTACAGCGGGGGCATTAATCTGAACGGTGTTCTGGAGGCCCGGGTTACCCGGATCTATAAGGATTCTACTGCGGCGAAGATCATGCGTCTGGTTGAGAATGCCAATGAGAAAAAGTCTGACAGTCTGCATTTCGCGGACAGGTTCACGAAATACTATACGCCCATTGTGATCCTGATCGCGCTGCTGACGATCCTCCTTCCGCCGATGATATTCGTGGAGGCAAGGGATGAATGGATCTACAGAGGACTTATTATCCTTGTGGCGGCATGCCCGTGCGGGCTGATGGTATCTATCCCCATGGCGTTTCTGGGCGGAATCGGCGCGGCGTCCAGGCAGGGTGTGCTGATCAAAGGGAGCGCATTTCTGGAAGAACTTCCCAAAGTGGATACCTTTGTGTTTGATAAGACGGGAACATTGACAGAGGGTGTGTTCCATGTGCAGAAGATCGTTCCCTATCAGAAGATGACGGAGAGCGAACTGCTGGAGGCGGCTGCACTGGGAGAAGCATATTCCACACATCCGATCGCGCTTTCCCTGAGGGAGGCATATGGAAAAGAAATCGACCGGTCCCGCGTGGACGGCCTGAAGGACTATCCGGGATACGGGATCGGGGCGCGCGTGGACGGCAGGGAAGTATATATAGGAAACTCCCGGCTGATGAACCGGCAGGGACTGTTCTATACACCTGTGTCAGAGATCGGGACAGCGGTCCATGTGGCAATCGACGGGAAGTATGCGGGGTATATCCTGATTGCGGATGCGGTCAGGCCGGGAGCGGCAAAGCTGATGAAATGGCTCCACCGGCGTGATCTGGATACGGTCATGCTGACAGGAGACAATGAAAGAGTGGCTGAGGCGGTAGCAAAAAAGCTCCGGATCGAAAGCGTCTATGCGGAACTCATGCCGGAAGATAAAGTAGAGCAGATCGAGGAGTTTATGGAGAATCAGATGGAGGGGGAAAAGCTGGCTTTTGTCGGCGACGGGATCAACGACGCGCCGGTGCTCTCCAGAGTGGACATCGGAATCGCCATGGGAGGCCTGGGTGCGGATGCGGCCCTGGAAGCGGCGGATATCATCCTGATGGAGGACGAACCCTCGGGGATCATCAACGCGATCCGGATCGCCAGGGCAACGCTCCGTTCTGTGAGGCAGAACATGGTCTTTGCGATCGGCATGAAGGTGATCCTGATCGCACTTGCATTTTCCGGGTATGTGACCATGCAGAATGCCATTCTCGCGGATATGGCCGTGATGGTCATCAATATCTTGAATTCATTCTGGATGATGAAATTCCCGGAGCGTTAAAATATATAAGAGGAGTATGATAAAAATGTCAGGGATAAAGAAAAAATTACTGATTTTGGCGATGATGAGCACTGTTCTGCTCTCCGGATGCGCCGGCGCCTTAAAGGACGGGGCCGAGGCGCTGGAGTCGGGAGATTATGAGACGGCAGCTGCATCCTTCCAGCAGACGGTCTCCGAGAAGGGAGACCGGGAAGATCTGGCGGCAGCTTACCAGGGACTCGGAATGGCGGATTATGAACTGGGCAGTTATGCGGATGCTCTGGAGGCGTTTGAGAGCGCAGTGGATAACGGTGCAAAACAGACTGTTGAGCTTTATAATCTGATGGGCGTTTCCGCCATGCAGACCGGGGACTATGAGAAGGGTCTGGATTATATCCAGGCGGGACTGGCTCTGACAGACACCGGCTCTGACGGAGAAAGCGACGATGCCGGATTGATCCAGGAGATGGAATACAATGAGATCATCTGCATGGAACGCCAGGCGGACTGGGAATCCGCAAAGGAGAAGATCGCGGCGTATATAGAGAAATATCCGGATGATGAGGCCGCTCAGAAAGAAGCGGAATTTCTTGAAACACGATGATCATAAAGAGGGTCAGGCCCTTCGGCAGAGGGGTCTGGCCCCTTTGACTCAAATCGAGGGAAATATATGAACATAAGAAAGAAATATCAGATCACGGAATACTGCCACCGATTTCTGTCAGAATATATTTCTGAGGGCGATCTCTGTATTGACGCGACAGCAGGGAATGGAAATGATACAGAGTTCCTGTGCCGGCTCGTGGGAGAAAAGGGAAAAGTCTTTGCTTTTGACATCCAGGAGCAGGCGATTGCGAATACCCGGGAGAAACTGAATGGGGCAGGCCTGCTTGAACGGGCAGAACTGATCTGTGACGGGCATGAGCGGATGGAGCAGTATGTGACCGGAGAGGCGGCAGCTGTTGTGTTCAATCTGGGGTATCTTCCCGGCGGGGACCATGCCTTTGCGACACGGGCGGAGACGAGCATGAAGGCGGTGAAAGCGGGGATGAGGCTGCTGAAGCCGGGCGGAGTGATCAGTCTTTGCATCTACAGCGGCGGAGATACCGGGTATGAGGAGCGGGATGTGCTGCTCGACTGGCTGAAAGATTTAGACCCGAAGAAGTGGCTCGTCATTGTGAACAGCTACTATAACCGGAGGAACGATCCGCCCCTCCCGGTTTTTATCCTCCGTCTGGACTGACGGAATGTAAGGAGGACCATATTTGATGTATGAGATGAATAAAACGGAAGAAACCGTGATCCTTGTGGGGGTTGATACCGGGGGCGCGGAGTCTGAGGAGGCGTCCCTCGACGAACTCTCTGAGCTTGCCCGGACGGCGGGTGCCCGCGTGGCGGGCAGGCTGATCCAGGCACGGGAGACGATCCATCCGGGAACCTATATCGGGAAAGGTAAACTGACAGAGCTTAAAGATCTGCTCTGGGAAACGGAAGCCACGGGGATCATCTGTGATGATGAACTGACCAGCGTTCAGATCGGAAATCTGGAGGAGGAGCTGTCCTGTAAGGTGATCGACCGTACGCTTCTGATCCTGGATATTTTCGCTGCCCGCGCTGTGTCCGGGGAAGGAAAGATACAGGTGGAACTGGCACAGCTCCGCTACAGGGCGTCCCGCCTTTCCGGACTTGGAAAGTCCCTCTCCCGTCTGGGAGGAGGGATTGGAACGAGAGGCCCCGGGGAAAAGAAGCTGGAGATGGACAGAAGACTGATCCGCGAGAGGATCAGCAGGCTGAAAAGAGAACTGAAGGATGTGGAGAAACACAGGGAGCTGATCCGGGGGCAGAGAAAACAGTCCGGGCTGAAAGTGGCGGCTCTGGTGGGATACACGTCTGCGGGAAAGAGCAGTATCGAGAATGCGCTGACAGACGCGGGGGTCCTGGAGGATGCCATGCTGTTCTCCACTCTGGACACCACGACCCGGTCCCTGATGCTGGACAACACCCAGGAGATCCTGCTGACGGATACGGTGGGATTTATCCGGAAGCTTCCCCATCACCTGGTGGAGGCGTTTAAGAGCACGCTGGAGGAAGCTGCCTATGCGGATATCATCATCCATGTGGTGGACGCGTCCAATCCCCAGATGGACACACAGATGCATGTGGTCTATGAGACACTGCGTCAGCTGGGCGCGGAGGGAAAACCGGTGATCACCCTGTTCAACAAGCAGGATCTTCTTGAGACCCCGGGATATTCCAGAGATTTTCAGGCAGACTATTCGATCCCCACATCTGCGAAGACAGGGCAGGGGCTGGAGGAGCTCAGACAGGCTCTGCTTGAGATCGTCCGAAGAGATCAGATCTATATCGAACGGCTGTATGATTTTGCTGAGGCGGGAAAAATTCAGATCATCCGGACAAAAGGCCAGCTGGTATCCGAGGAATACTTGCCGGAGGGAATCCAGGTGAAGGCATATGTTCCGCAGGATATATACGGAAGGGTATAAAGATAAAGAAACGGTATGGGAGAAAGGAGAAGAAAAAATGGTTGCGATAGACAGAGAGAAATGCATTGGCTGCGGATTGTGCGCGAAGGACTGCCCGGCCGGAAAGATCAGAGTTGAGGAAAAGAAAGCGGTCTGGAAACCGGACTGTATCCTGTGCGGGCACTGCGTTGCGGTCTGTCCGAAGGGCGCGGTGGCAATCCCGGAGTACGACATGGCTGATGTGGAAGAGTATGACGGGGAGACATTTTCCGTGAGACCGGAGAACTTTCTGCATGCGGTGAAATTCAGAAGGAGTATCCGGAATTTCCAGGACAGGAAGATGGACCGGGAGACGCTCGAACGGATCCTGCAGGCGGGGAGATATACTCCTACGGCGAAGAACAGTCAGGCGTGCCGCTTTATCGTGCTGCAGGACAGACTGGACGAACTGAAGGAACTGCTCTGGGGACAGATCCCGGATATGGCGGAACGGGTAAAAAAGACCATGCCCCAGTATTCTATATTCTTTAAGTTCCTTTACCGCAGACACCGTGATAATCCCCAGGATGACGGACTTTTCTTCAATACACCCGCATGTATCATGGTAGTGGCGGATAATCCTCTGGATGGAGGGCTTGCCGCGGCAAATATTGAAAATATGGCGGTTGCGGAAGGTGCAGGTGTGCTCTACAGCGGCTATCTCACACGGATCATTGAGGCCTGTCCTGCAGTGAAAGAGTGGCTGGGGATCCCGGAGACGCCTCTTGTGTGCTGTATGCTCATCGGGTATCCGGCGGTTACATATAAAAGGACGGCGCCGAGGAAACCGGCAGATATTGAGTGGAGATAGAAAAAAGAAGATCAGACAGAAGAAATCGGCGGCACGGGATGAGATTTGTGCCGCCGATCGTTTTACAATTCTACAGATAGGGTTTTGACGGTGTCTCAGGATAGCTTCCCATGGACACCAGTAACTGCAGTCCGGTCTCTCTTGCGGTGAGGACTGCGTTCTTTACTGCGGAGGCTTCTCCGGTCACTGCCACGATCACTTCATTGGAATGACTGGTCCCCCGGTCCGGCGTCATGTAACGGACAATCTCGACTGGTGAGGATTTCACTGCAAGATCAGCCATGACAAGCCCGATGGCGGCGGGAGACCCGCAGAAGAAACCGAAGGGCTTTCCCACAGGCGCTCCGAAAGCCATGTTCAGAGCGCTGTCCGCGCAGGCGGAATAGGTGAATTCCAGATGTCCCGCCTGGCTGATGTATAATTCACCTGCATATTTTTCGATATATTCCAGAGAAATCTCTACGGCGCGCCTTACGTCGGAAACATTGTCTCCGCCCAGGATGATGAAGCATCCGTGTCCGCCCCAGCCCTTTGTGTCGCGGGGGAGTTCAATGGATACGACCTCTGTGTTCGTTGATTTGACCGCTTCGTCCACGGCGTTGATCTGTCCCGCGGCTCCGGTGCGGGAACTGATCAGACCAAGGCTTCTGTAAGGTTTTTTCAGTTCCATCTTTCCGAGCAGGGAAGCGTCGATCCCGGGGATCACGAGCCCGATGGTATCGAGCACGGTGGTGCCCACGAATTCCGTCAGAGAACAGTCTGCCGGGATTGCTGTCAGATTGTTTACGTCTATCATGATGGTCCTCCTGTCATGAAGTGACTTGATATTCATAGAAAACAGTGGAATGAGCAGAAACTCTTTGTTCTGTTACAGGAATCCTCCGTCCATGCCGATAACCTGCCCTGTCAGGTAAGACGGAGCCTCGGCCAGCATGAGAACAAGCCCGGCGGCTTCTTCTGCTGTGCCAAAACGTCCGGCGGGAATTTCGTCCTCCAGGGCGGCCCGTTCCTCCCTGTCCAGCCTGCCGTTCATTTCCGTGTCGATGACGCCGCATGCGATGGCGTTTACCTGGATATTGCTGGGGGCAAGTTCTTTTGCCAGAGCCCGGGTCAGACCGTCCAGCCCCGCTTTGGAGGCAGAGTAGGCCGCCTCGCAGGAAGCACCTGAGGTGCCCCACATGGAAGAAATGTTGATGATCCTGCCCTGCTTTTTTGAAACCATATGCGGTATCGCCTCCCGGCAGCAGTAGAAGGCGGAAGAAAGATTGGTGTCCAGGACAGTCCTCCATTCCTCATCTGTCATATCGCTTAACAGTCCAAAATGTGCGATCCCGGCGTTGTTTACAAGGACATCAAGTCCGCCGCGGGAGGCAGTGATCTCCCGGAAAATGGAACTTACGGTTTCGGGGGTGCTCACATCTCCGGGGAGTTTCGTGCAGGAGCCTCCAGCCGACAGGATCTCCTGTTCCAGCGTTTCCAGCTTATCTGTTGAAGTCCTGCAGTTTATGAATACGTGATATCCGGCTCCGGCGAAAGCCAGGGCGCAGGCGCGCCCGATCCCCCGGGAGGAGCCGGTCACGAGTACGGTCTTACTTTCCATGCTATAATACCTCCGGATTGCATTTTGCGCAATCATTATACCACGTGCGTAATCATTATACCACGGATACCAGCCCCGCGAAATATCCCGCCGGGCTTTTTTATGTCAGCAAAGAGGTTTTTTCATTTGTGGGCAATCTTCGTTGAGATTGCCGGCGGCTTGTGTTACAATTTTCCTGTAAGTTAAATACAGGTAAAGAAAGATGCGGTTCGCTGGATCTCGGATGCGGCAGTTTTACATCTGTACAGGCGGCAGCCGGTGTCTCTGATTAGGGCAGGAGGATGTTTCATGATTGATGACGCCATTGAATTTGCAACAAAAGCTCATGAAGGACAGTTCCGCAAGGGAACGCGGAGACCTTATATCGTCCATCCCATCGAGGTGGCAGATATCGTGTCCACCATGACAAATGACGAGGAAGTGATCTGTGCGGCGGTGCTGCACGATACGATCGAGGACTGCGGGGGGATCACGCAGGAAGTTTTAAAGCTCAGATTCGGTCGACGGGTCGCGGAAATGGTGGCTCAGGAGAGCGAGGATAAGTCTTTATCCTGGGAGGAGAGAAAAGGAGAGACGATACGAAGGCTGAAGGATGCGCCAACAGAAGTACAGATGATCGGTCTGGCGGACAAACTCTCGAATATGCGGGATATCGACAGGGATTACCCGGTTGTGGGAGAACTGCTGTGGACCAGGTTCCGGATGCAGAGCAAGGCGGCGCTGGCGTGGTATTACAAGGGGGTCAGAGACGTGCTGCAGGACAGGTTTTCGGGAGTGGACGCGTACGAGGAATACTGCCGTCTGATCGAAAAAAATTTTGGGGAAGACGGAGAAGATATGGAATGGCGGAAAGGAGAAACTCGCTGAAATGGGAAAGACGAAGGTGATCTGTTTTGCGAATAACAAGGGAGGAAGCGGCAAGTCGACTACATGCTCCAATGTGGGATACGGGCTCCGGGAACTTGGACGAAAGGTTCTGCTGATCGATGGAGACATGCAGCTCAATCTGTCGCTTTCTCTTTTTGATGAGGATACAGTACTCGGGTTTGCTCAGGGGGAGAAGAATCTGTATGAGGGGATCAAGCGGCAGGATGATCTGTCGGATTATATCGTACATACATCCTACGAAGGACTGGATCTGATTCCGTCATCTACTCTGATGAGTTCCATCGAGTATGAGCTGTTCACCAAATGGCAGAGGGAATTCATTCTGAAAAAAGGAATTTCTTCCATAAAAGAGTCCGGGGAATATGACTATATACTGATTGATGCCCCGCCGACCCTCGGCGGCTGGGTGATGAATATCCTGTGCGCTTCCGATGAGATCATCATCCCTGTGGAGGCGACGCCCTGGGGGCTGTTCGGGCTGGGGAATATGTTTGAGTTCCTGGAGGAAGTCCGTCAGATCGCTCCGGATCTGAAGCTGGGCGGGATCGTGATAACCAAGGTTGATACGAGAAAGAATTACTTTAAACAGACGCTGGAGACTCTGAAAGAACTGGATGATGTGAAGGTGTTTGACACATATATCCGGGTGGACAGCGGGATCGAGTGGTCCCAGGATAACAATGCTCCGGTCATTGCATATAAGAAGAGCAGCCGGAGTGCGAAAGAATACATGGCGCTGGCGCAGGAGATCGACACATGCATGAGGAACTGATCCGGGAGCTGTCTGTCATCACGGAAGAGGAGCAGAGGATCCTGGCGGGAAGACAGGAGATCGATCAGCAGATCTATACAGAGAAAAAAGAAATGATCGTGGACTGCGACAAGCTGCTCCAGAAGGGGAAGCTGATCCAGGTCCGGCCTCACACAAGGTTCGTCCATTTTCCGGAGCATCGGCACAATTATATTGAAGTGATCTATATGTGTCAGGGGACAACGATTCACATCATCAACGGAAACAGGATACTGCTCAAGACGGGGGAACTGCTCTTTCTGAACCAGAACGCGGTGCAGGAGATCCTTCCGGCAGGAAAAGAGGATATTGCGGTGAATTTTATTGTCCTTCCGGAATTTTTTGACACCGCCTTTTCCATGATCAGCGGGGAAGAAAATATGCTGAAGACGTTTCTCGTTGATGCGCTCTGCGGGAAGGACGGGGAGACTTCGTATCTGCATTTCCATGTGGCGGATATCCTGCCGGTCCAGAATCTGGTGGAGAATATGGTCTGGACGATCTTCTACGATTCCTCGAATAAGAGGAGCTGTACCCAGATCACAATGGGACTTTTGTTCCTCCAGCTTCTCAATTATATGGACAAGATGGAGACCGGGCGGAACCGGTTTGATACGGAGGTCATGGCGGCGGTGCTCAGCTATGTTGACGAGCACTACCGGAACGGTACGCTGTCCGAATTGGCGGGGCAGATGAATACGGATATCTACTGGCTGAGCCGTGAGATCAAGAAGCAGACAGGAAAGACCTACAAGGAACTGCTTCAGGAGAAGCGGATGCAGCAGGCGGTCTGGCTGCTTACAAACACTGCTGTCTCCGTGTCAGACATCATCGAGTCTGTGGGATATGATAATACCAGTTATTTTTATCGGAAATTCAGGGAAAAGTACGGGGTGAGCCCCAAAGAATACAGAATGAACCAAAAGGAGTCCCTGTCAGAGGACTGAAATTGCAAGAAAGGACGTAGTTTTATGTAAATAACGTCCTTTTTTTGTGCGGATTCACCAATTATAATAAATTTATAGTAGAAAAAATATAAAGGAGGCACAAGAGATGGACAAGTATTATTTGGCCGTTGATATTGGCGCGTCCAGCGGACGGCATATGCTTGCGTCTATGGTGGACGGGAAGATGCAGCTTGAGGAAGTATACCGTTTCCCAAACGGGATGGACAATAAAAACGGAACCCTCTGCTGGGATGTGGAACGTCTCTTCACCGAGATCAAGACCGGACTGAAAAAATGCAAAGAACTCGGAAAGATCCCGGTATCCATGGGCATTGACACCTGGGGTGTGGACTATGTCCTGCTGGATAAAGACGATAAGATACTTGGCGAGACGGTCGGATACCGGGACAGCCGTACCAATGGGATGGACGAGAAAGTGTATGAGAAGATATCCCCGGAAGATCTGTACGCAAGAACAGGAATTCAGAAGCAGCTTTTCAACACGATCTACCAGCTGATGGCCGTGAAGCAGTCTCATCCGGAATATCTGGAGCAGGCGGAGACGTTCCTGATGCTGCCGGATTATTTCAACTTTCTTCTGACAGGGGTAAAGAAGAATGAGTATACAGAGGCGACAACCGGACAGCTCATCAGCGCAGAGACAAATGACTGGGACTATGAACTGATCGATCTGCTGGGATATAACAGAAAGATGTTCATGCCGGTTTCCATGCCGGGGACGGTCGTGGGGAACTTCTCTAAAGAGATCCAGGATGAGGTGGGCTTCGACTGTACAGTGGTTCTCCCTGCGACTCATGATACCGGCTCTGCCGTGCTGGCAGTGCCGACAAATGATGACAATGCGGTATACATAAGTTCCGGAACATGGTCATTGATGGGAATCGAGAGGAAAGAACCAGATTGTTCTGTTGAAAGTATGAAAGCCAATTTTACCAACGAGGGCGGCTATGATCACCGGTTCCGTTTTATCCAGAATATCATGGGGCTGTGGATGATCCAGTCAGTGAAGAAAGAATTTACCGAGAATCTTTCTTTTGCGGAGATTTGTGATATGGCATCAAAAGAGACGATTCCGTCGATCGTGGACTGCAATGACGACAGTTTTATGGCGCCTGAGAGTATGATCAGAGCGGTGCAGGATTTCTGCAGGAACAGCGGGCAGCAGGTTCCGGAGACCGTTGGGGAGATTTCGTCCGTGATCTACAACAGTCTTGCGAAGTGCTACAAAGATGCTCTTGAAAAGATCGAGCATATCACGGGAAATAAGTACGATACGATCTATGTTGTGGGCGGCGGTTCCAATGCGGAATACTTAAACCAGCTCACTGCAAAATATACGGGACGCAGCGTTTCCGCCGGTCCTTCCGAGGCAACCGCAATCGGAAACATCATGGTGCAGATGCTCCACGATGGCGTATTCAAAGATCTGCCTGAGGCAAGGACATGCGTCAGAGATTCATTTGATGTGAAGATGTATTGATGTTCAAAGGGGGCAGACCCTTTTGCTAAAGGGTCAGGTCCACATGGCAAAATGTTAGAAAAATAAAGGAGGACACGAAATGTTAGTTGAAACAAAAGCAAGAGTTGGAGTTTTTTCAATCGCGCTGGGCGCATATCTTCCCCAGTTCCCGTCACTGGTACCGGAGTTTGAGGCACAGTATGATGCATTTAAGAAAACAATTCCGGATACAGTTGAGATCATCGACGGAGGTATCATTACGACGAAAGAGCAGTCCCAGGAGGCAGGGGACAAGTTTCGTGCAGCGGATGTTGACCTTGTATTCCTTCAGCTTCTGACCTACGCTACATCATACAACATGCTCCCGGCAGTAAGAGATCTGGATGTTCCGGTCGTTCTTGTCAACGTACAGAAACTCAAAGCGCTGGATTATGATCATACAGATATCGCAAAATGGCTTGGCGAAGGTTATGCGTGCGGAGCTGTCGGAGAGATGGTGGCGGATCTTGAGAGATATGGAAAGAGGCATGCCGTTATCACAGGTGTTGTCGAGGGCGGCGACCCGGCTGTTCAGGCGGAGATCGAAGACTGGTGTAAGGCGGCTCAGGTAAGGAGAAGATTCCGTGATACCAATATCGCTCAGATCGGAAGACCTTATCCGGGTATGATGGACCTCTACATCGACGAGTCCAATCTGTACAGAAGAATGTTCCTGTATACAAAACAGTTCGACTGGGAGAAGATGTGGGCGATCGCCGATGACATCACAGACGAGGATGCGATCCGCGCGAAAGCACAGGATATCCTTGATACATTCGATATCGAGGGCGGCGGAAGCATCGAGGAAGTATGGGAGATGGCAAAATATGTAGTCGCATTCGAGCAGTGGGTAAAAGACGAGAAACTTGGTCTGATCGCTTCCCACTACGACGGATTCGCCCAGGGCAAGGCAGGCGTCCTTGACAGTATGCTCATCCCGGCATTCTCCATGCTGATCAAACAGGGAACAGCATGCGCGGTAGAGGGAGATATGAAGGTTGCCATGGCAATGAGCATCCTGAAGACGATCTCAGGAACAGGCCAGCTGGCAGAGATGTACTCCATCGACTTTAATGACGATATTGCAATCATCGGACACAGCGGATCCGGAGATGCGGACATTTCCGATAAGAAACCGACCATGAAGATCGTGAAGGTGTTCCACGGAAAGACAGGCGGCGGATACCTGACTCAGTTCTATCCGTACACAGGTCCGGTTACCTATCTTGCGATCACACAGGACGGAGACGGACACTTCAAGTTCATCGTAGCTGAAGGCATCAACGAGGAAGGACCGATCCTTTCCTTCGGAGATACAAATATGAGGACACGCTTCACCTGCGGTGCGAGAGAGTTCGTAAACCGCTGGAGCGAGTGCGGACCAACCCATCACTTTGCGGCTGCTACAGGAAGACACATCGATACGATCCTGAAGGTTGCGAAGATCTTCAATGTGCCGGTTGATATCGTGACAAGATAAGAATGATATTTTTTTAACGGGTACCGTGTACCTTCGTACCAGGTGCCGTGTACTTTCTACAAAGTACACGGCACCTGATAGAAAGTACACGGTACTTTTTTACGCATTTTTCCATATCCTGGAACGGTTTCGTCTATATACTTTTCCCATATCTGAAAATAAAATATACATAAACAAGAAACCAAAATAAAAAGGAGGAAATGTTTTATGAAGAAAAAAGTAATCAGCGTACTGCTCAGTATGATGATGATCGGCTCCCTTGCGGGATGTTCATCGGGCTCCGGAGATTCCGGATCAGGAGATGCGGCTTCATCCGATCTTCCATATGCGGGGCAGGAAATCTCCATCCTCTGGGTGTCAAACAGCACGATGGACGGAATCAATGCCGTGATCGAGGCGGCAGAGGAGAAACTGGGACTTACGGTCAATCTGGAGCAGGTACCCGGCGGTGAGGACGGAGATAATGTGGTAAAGACACGACTTGCATCCGGCGATATGGCTGATCTTCTCAGCTATAACTGCGGTGCACTCCTGTCAACCCTGAATCCGTCAGAGTATTTTACAGACCTGACAGCAGATTATGCGGACAAGCTGGATGAGAACTTCGTGAACGCGGCAGGCGTTGACGGCGTGCTCTACGGAATTCCGGCTTCTGCATCTCAGGCAGGCGCGGTTCTGTACAACCTGGATATGTATGAAGAGTACGGACTGGAAGTGCCCAAGACCTGGGACGAGTTCCTTGCAAACTGCGAAGTCCTCAAAGAAGCCGGCGAGACAGCAGTTCTGGGAACTGACGCAGACAGCTGGACAAGCCAGGTTACATACCTTGGTGATCACTACAATGTGCTGGCGGCGGATCCTGAATTCGCAAAAGAGTTTGAGGCTGGAACAGCAAAATATGCGACAACCCCGGCAGGGCTTGAAAGTTTCCAGAAGATTGCGGATATTGTTCCTTATATGAATGATGACCATATGGCTACAACTTATGATGACGGCTGCGACATCATGATGGAAGACGGAGCAGCTCACTGGATCATCCTTACATCCGCGCTCAGCAATATCTATGAACTGTACGGCGACGATGTCAACAAACTGGGATGCTTTGGCGTGCCCGGAGACGATGCGGATAACGCAGGTCTCACTGTGTGGGAGCCCAATGCGATCTATATGAACAAGAATACAGAAAAAGCGGATGCGGCGAAAGCTTTCCTCGACTTCTATATCTCTGACGAAGGACTGGACGCTTTCTCGGCAGCAGAGCCTCCGTGCGGTCCGTACTGTGAAAAAGGCTATGAACTTCCGGATGATGCGTATAATGCTGTAAAAGACATGCAGACATATTTCGATGCAGGACTGACAAACGTGGCTCTGGAGTTCCAGACCGCTCTGAAAGGACCTAACTGTGCATCCATCTGTCAGGAACTTGCTTCCGGACAGACAACACCCGAGGAGGCTGCGGCAAAATATGACGCGGACTGCGAGAAGCAGGCAGTACAGCTGGGACTTGGCTGGTAAAAAAGAATTACATATCAGTGAAATAAAAACTAAGAACGGATCATCCGGGATCATCCGGGTGGTCCGTTATTTGAAAGGAAGAGAGGAGACTTATGGATAAGAAAAAGATATATTCCAAATGGTTTCTCGTTCCATCGATGACGATATTTACGGTGATGTTCGTGATCCCCCTTCTCCTGTCGCTGTTCTTCAGCCTTACGGTCTGGAACTTTGACGGATTCACATTCTGCGGGATCGACAACTTTGTCATGTTCTTTCAGGAGCAGTCATTGAGGATCGGAATTAAAAACACATTGATCTACGCCATCCTGACCAGTGGTCTGAAGTTGATCATTTCATTCTTTATCGCGTTGTTCCTTACGTCGAATATCAGGACCAAGACACTTCAGAGATCCATCGTGTTCTTCCCGAACCTGGTCAGCACCGTGGCTGTGGGTGTCGTGTTCACCGCTCTGATGCACCCTTCAAAGGGTCTGATCAACAAAGCGTTGGAAGTGATCGGGATCGCAGGGCCGGACTGGCTGGGAAATCCGGACATTGCCCTGTTTTCCGTGATCGCGGTCGATGTGTGGAAAGGACTCAGTATTGCCACAGTTATCTTTATCGCCGGATTTATGTCCATTGATAAGACATATTATGAGGCGGCAATGATCGATGGGGCAAACTTCTGGCAGAAGGTAAAATATGTAACCGTTCCCCTGGCAAGATCATCAATGAACTCGGTCATCATCCTGTCCTTTATCGGAGGTCTGAGAAGTTTTGACCTGATCTGGGCAATGACAGGAGGCGGCCCTGGATTTGCAACAGACGTAATGGCGTCCATCGTTTACAAGCAGTACGCGGCAGGATTCTACGGCCTGTCTACCGCGGGCAACGTGATCATGTTCGTTCTGGTGGCTATCCTGGCATTCCCGCTGCAGAAATGGCTGCTCAGCAAGGAGGTAGATTAAATGGAAAAAAAGAGAAATATCAGAACATGGATCGGCGATATCGTCGGGATCCTCGTCTGCTTCTTTGTGTTTGTGATCCCATTCCTTTTCATGTTGATCAACTCACTGAAAGAAAGACGGGAGGCAAACAAGCTGAGCCTCGCTCTTCCGTCAAATGTGGAGTGGAACAACTTTATCGAAGTGATCCAGACCAATGATTACCAGATCTTTAATGCATTTAAAAACAGTATCCTGCTGACTGCCGGAGCTGTCCTGCTCCTTGTGATTTGTTCTTCCATGGCGGGATATGTGATCCAGCGCAGAAACGACCGCCCGGTGAAGATTGCCAGCACGATCATCATGACCGGACTGATGATCCCGGCGGCGGTACTGCCGACCATCTGGGTGATGCAGACGCTTCACATTTACAAAACTCTGCCGGGAATGATTCTGGTGGAGGTAGCGCTTCAGACTCCATTTACAATCATGCTGTACCGCGGATTTATGAGCACGATTCCCATCGAGCTGGAAGAAGCAGCCTATATTGACGGATGTACTCCGTCCCAGGTGTTCCGGATGATCATTTTCCCGCTGTTAAAGCCCGTAACGTCAACGGTCATCATCCTGGACGCAGTTACCATCTTTAACGATTTTACAAACCCGCTGTATTTCTTCCCGGGAAATGAGAATGCAACCGTGCAGGTTACGTTGTATAATTATATGGGTCAATTCTCAAGCGCGTACAACCTGCTGTTTGCGGATGTGCTGATCATAACCATCCCTATGCTCATCATTTTCCTGATCTTTAACAACAAGATCGTCGACGGTATGGTGGCAGGATCGGTAAAGGGATAAGAAAGGAAGCCGGAAGCATGTTGACGCATGGGAAAAGAAAACGATCAGGAGGCAGAGACATGAAATTCCGGACAAGGATCACACTTGGATATGCGGCCCTGGCCCTGGCGATATCGCTGGGGCTGGGGATGTTTTATAACATGTACATTATACAGAAATACGAGACCGCGGCTTTTAACCAATTCGGGATCTTATCGGAGCAGATGCTCAACAATCTGGACGAAAATATCCAGAAGATGACCCAGGTGACGTTGTCCCTTCTGTCGGATCAGGACGCAGTTCAGACGATCCGGGAGCTTTCTGTGGATATGGCGGATCCGGAGGACTATATGGCGGATATTGTCAACGGGAAGGCAAGGTTAAAGAGAGATCTGTATACAGCGTATAACCTGGAGAATTTTTATCGGGTCGTGGTGTTCAACAGATATGGATATATCGCCGCCAGCGCGACGATGCAGGAGCGGCTTGTCAATGCTGAGAAGGATGTTTCAGAGATCCCCTGGCTCGGCGAAGTGACCGGGACAAAGGGCAGAAGCATTCTGGTGGGAGAACATCCGGATGACTGGGGAGAAGCGGATTCCGCTCCTCAGGTGTATTCTCTTGTCCGGGAGATCCAGGGGGATCATCTCGGCTTTATCGAGGTGCAGATCCTGAAAAAAGATTTTGGGGAGATCTTTGAAGTATCCGACGATACGATCAAGGTGATCGCCGTGAAGGGGAATGGGGATATTCTCTACGCGTCGGAAGGAACAGAGGCGGAGAAATATTCCAGGCTTTTTGCAGATGAGACGGGAACGCTGAAAGAGAAGAGCCCTGTTTCGGGGAAAACGGAGCTGGTTTCAATAGGAAAATCCGAGGAGTCCGGCGTCAGGCTTATCCTGATACAGGACAGAAAGGCTGCGATGGCAGATATGCCAAATGCCTGGGCGGCAGCGATGGGAGTTGCGGTTCTTGTGTTCCTGCCTTCTCTGGCATTTATATTCTTTATGGCAGAGAGGCTTACCAGGCCGATGCAGGCTCTGAGAAGGCGGATGGAAAAGACGGAGCTTTCTAACCTTACTGAAGAAATCACGATTGACAGCAGAGATGAAGACATAAATGCATTGACGAAAGCGTATCAGGACCTGATGTTCCGTCTGGATCATTCCCTGAATGTGGAAAAGAAGTTGAACCTTCTTCAGCTCCAGGCACAGTTTGATACACTCCAGGCGCAGATCAATCCTCATTTTCTCTATAATGTGCTCAATGTGATCTCAAGCCGGGGGATGAAAGATAATGATGAGACGATCTGTGAGATCTGCGGAAGGCTGGCGGACATGCTGAGGTATTCCACAAACACAAAGACACGGTACGATTCCATTGCGGAGGAGGTTGCGTATACAGAGCAGTACCTGTATCTGATCAAAGTCCGCTACGGAGACAAGATCAGTCTGGATACTGAGATAGACAGCGGTATCAAAGCACAGATTGTTCCGAAGACTGTACTTCAGCAGATCGTGGAGAACAGTATCAACCACGGCTTTGAGAATAATACCGGCGGTATGAAGATGAGTGTGAGAGGATATCAGGAAGACGGCAGATGGTTTCTGTCTGTCCGTGACAACGGGCAGGGATTTGGTGAAGAGACGTTAAGAGACCTGAATGAGAAATTTGCCAGGACGAAAAAAAGCCTGTTTGAAGACCGGAGCAACATAGAACTGGAAATCGGCGGCATGGGGCTTGTCAACACCTATGCCAGACTGCTTCTGATCTACAGCGATTCTCTTGTCTTTGAACTGAAAAATACAGAGGACGGGGCGGAGGTTCTGTTCGGGGCAAAAATGTCGTAAAAGGAGGAACTATGTATCGGGTAATTGTTGCAGACGATGAACCGATCGCGCTGGAGCATATCAGTTCGATCATTGGGAAAAAATGTCCTCAGTATGAGGTTGTCGAGACGGCAGAAAATGGAAAGGAGGCTCTGGAAAAAGTGGCCGGGCTCCATCCGGATCTGCTGATCACAGATATAAAGATGCCTCTCATGAGCGGCATCGAGCTGGCATCAGAGATTCATGAAAAATATCCGGATACCTATACGTTGATCGTAAGCGGGTATTCGGATTTTGAGTATGCAAGGAGCGCCATGCAGTCCGGGGTATGTGATTATATCCTGAAGCCGGTCATTCCTTCGGCAATGGCAAAGTCTCTGGAACAGATTGCCAGAAAACTCAGCCGGAATCAGTATGAAAAACGGAGTCGGATCATACAGGAACTGTGCCGGAATGAAGAGTGCGCCCCGGAACTTCTCCGCCAGTTTTTTACTTACGACAGCTATTACTGCGCTATCATAAGACGGAACGGCCTGCCCAGGCGTTTTGTGGCGGGAAGAGCTATGGAGACTTTCTCAGAGGTAAATGAATCCTACACGGTGTATGGAAGGGACGAGATGGAACAGCTTTATATTATTCCCCAGGTCCTGCTCAACGGAAAGAATATCTCCGCATACATCATAGGGCTGTCCCAGAAAATGCATGTGGATACGGACTACATGACCATCGTGTATGACCGGGAGACATGCAGGAGAGAGGAACTGCAGGATCATATCAAGAGACTGTACCATACTCTGGACGCAGTCAGCGTGGTGGGAATGGATCAGATGATCGGCCTGGACGGCGACAGCGAGGCGGCAAGGCTCGAATATGATCAGAAAGCAATCCGGGAGGTGATGAACAACCTGGAATACATGCTGAAAAATCAGAGGATCGCTCAGTTGAAAAAAGAGATCAGACGGCTGTATATTCAGTGGTCCTACGAGAAGAAACCGCAGATGTGGATGGAATATGTTACAAGGCAGATTCTCTTTCTGCTCAGAAAATATGAGGAAAGCTCTCAACCCACGTCCGAATGTGAGTATATGCTGGAAGACGCTTTTTTCTATGCGACTACGTCCGATGAGTTGATGAACAGCCTGTTTGATATCCTGTTCCAGTACATTAAAACGACGCCGGCGAATGCAAAAGTGGATTCTCCGGAATTTGTAGATTCTATTGAACAGTATATAAAAACCCATCTTTCTGAGAATCTTTCCCTGAAAAATGTCAGCAGGGAATTCGGGATTTCCCAGACCTATATGGGAAAGCTGATCCGGAAATACAGGAACGATTCTTTCAGTCATTATCTGACAAAAGTACGGATGGAAAAGGCTACCAGCCTGATGCGGGAAAAACCGCAACTGTATATCAAGGACATCGCGGAAATGGTAGGATACAGCGACCAGCTTTATTTCAGCAGGATATTCCGATCCTACATGGGAATGTGCCCTTCCGATTATATGGAAGGCATGGAGGGCGCCTGAGCAGCCCGGAACTGCTTTGGAGTACACCCGTATTTTTCTTTAAACAGCTTATAAAAATAGTTCATGTTCTGAAAGCCGGAGGACGCAGCCGCCTTGGTGATCGGGAGGGAGGTGTTTTTGAGCAGCATGGCCGAATGCTCCAGCTTCAGCTCCAGGATGATTGAGATAAACGTCTTTCCCGTATATTTTTTCAGCAGGCGGCTCAGGTAATTGGGAGAAAAATGAAACTCTTCTGCGGCTTTCTCCAGAGTCAGATCCATATAATTGCGGTTGATATAGTCCAGGATACTGACCACAGAGGCGGGAGCTGTCCCGGAACCGGAAGGCCCGGCGTCCTGACAGTTCCCTTCCCTTGCAAGGAGTGAAAACAGGATCGTCATAAAGCTGTTTATGATCTCTCCGCTTCCGGGCTCCCCGTGTTTGAGCTCCAGTAGTACCGCGGTGATGCAGTGGCGGACTTCCGGGTCATTTTCCAGAGGAAAGTAGAGATAATTTCCGGACAGGCTGTGCCGGTAGAGGGCGGAAAAGATGAATTCTGTGATCCGGTTTGAGCAGGAAAACTGCTTCATCAGTGTCTCATGAAAGTATTCTTTTGTCATCATGATGTTGACGGCAAAGGTGTTCTCATCCACCCGTTCCAGGCTGTGGCGGACGTTGGTGTCCAGAAGAAGGAGGCTGCCTTCCCCGATGTCAATGGTAGAATTGTTTACCGTCTGACGGACGTTTCCCTGCCAGACATAGGTGAGTTCGAAAAAGTCGTGGCGGTGGACCGGACAGTATACAAAGCGTGGGTGCTTGGAGTAAGTGATCCCGTTTCCTGTCGGGAAATAATACTCTTTGCTGAGGGTCTTCCTCATGCTCTGATCAAGCTGGTAATCAATGATCCCGAGCTGCTCCGCGATCAGAGAACTGTCGGTCTCTCCGTATTCGAGGGCTGCTTTTTCAAGGGGCGTATAAGTTTTGAATTCCTGGATCAGTTCATCTGGATCGTACATGGATCTGTTACCTCCTGTTCTGCCTGTATCGGACGGTTTCCCGAGGCCCTTCACCGCTTATGGGCAAACACGCGCGGCTTTGACCCTGGGATTCTGGTGTGGACTTTGAGCTTTTGATCCTGGCATCATTATATCAGTGAAGGTTCGGATATGTCCATAAAGAAATTTCTGAAGAAGGAGGTTTGATTTTGACATAAAATCCCCCTCTTTACTTCATTGAATAAAAGGGGAAGGAGAGATAACATTAGAGAAAAAAGGGCGAGAAAATGAAAGGAGAAAAGAAAAATGGTCATCAGACATTTGAAAACAAATCATCTGGAAAACCCGTTGGGGTATGATCTTGGGACCCCGGTCTTTTCCTATGTGGTTGAGGAGACAGAGTCCAGAAAACAGAAAGCGGCCCGGATCACGGTGGCGCTGGATCCGGATTTTAAAGAAGTAGTATATGACAGCGGGGAGAGCGGGGATATTCTGAATACAGAGTTTGAACTGCCCTGCGAGATAAAGCCGCAGACCAGATATTTCTGGAAGGTGCAGGTATGGGGGGACGCAGGAGATACTGCGGTCAGCGACACGGCATGGTTTGAGACGCCCATGGAGAAAGAGTGGGATGCAGACTGGATCACCCCGTCCCTTCCAAAGGAAGTACAGGTTACTCTGATCAAGAAATTTTCCGTGGACCGTCCTGTGGCGAAGGCAAGGATGTACATGGTGGGACTGGGACTCTACGAGCTTTACCTGAACGGGGAGAAGCAGGGAGAGGAATGCCTCCTTCCGGGATTCTGCGATTATGACACATGGATCCCGTATCAGACGTTTGAGATGGATCTGGTTCAGGGCGAGAATGAAGTTGACGTCATGCTGGGAGACGGATGGTACAAAGGCGTATACGGCATGAGAAAACTTGTTGAGAATTACGGTGACCGGCTCGCGTGTATCGGAGAACTCCATATCTGGTACGAGGACGGCACGACAGAGATGATCCCGACAGATCTCTCCTGGCAGGCAAAGAAGAGCCCGGTTGTCTTCAGCGGTATCTATCCGGGAGAGGTTTATGATACGACGGTGGACGACAGCGAGCGGTTCCCGGTGGAAGTGATCGATCTTGACAAAGGAAAACTGACACCAAGGCTGAACCCGCCGATCACGATCCATGAACATATCACCCCCATCGAGCTGATCCACACTCCGGCGGGAGAGACCGTGCTTGACATGGGACAGAACATGGTCGGATGGCTTTCCTTCAGGTGCAGTGCTCCGAAGGGGACAAAGCTGTTCTTCCAGTTTGGCGAGATCCTTCAGGATGGCAATTTCTATAATGAGAACCTGAGGACCGCAAAAGCAGAATTTACTTATATTTCCGACGGAACAGAGCGGATCGTGAGACAGCACTTCACGTTCTACGGATTCCGCTTTGTGAAAGTGACCGGATGGGAAGGCGAGATCGATCTGAATGATTTCGCAGGTCTTGTTATCCATTCAGATATGGAAGAACTGGGCAATATCGAGACGTCCGATCCGCTGGTGAACCAGCTCTTCCACAACGCGAAATGGGGGCAGAAGGGGAATTTCCTTGACGTCCCGACAGACTGTCCACAGAGGGACGAGCGCTACGGATGGACCGGGGATGCTCAGATCTTCAGCGGCACGGCAAGCTTTAACATGGATACCTATGCGTTCTACACCAAGTACGGAAAGGATGTCTATGCAGAGCAGAAGAAATTAAACGGAAGCGTGCCGGATGTTGTGCCTGTGGCAAATTATCAGGGTGACGGCTCCACCGCGTGGGGCGAGGCAGCGACCATCATTCCGTGGAACGTATACCTCCATTATGGAAACAAACAGATCCTGGAGCGCCAGTACGACAGTATGAAGGCGTGGGTGGATTACATGAAAGGCGAGGATGACAAATACGGCGCGAAACGTCTGTGGCAGAGCGGAACCCATTACGGCGACTGGCTTGCTCTTGATGGAAATGTAAAGGGCGGCGTATACGGAGCCACAGATCCATTCCTGATCTCCTCCGGATATTATTATTATTCCACCTCTATCGTTTCGAAGGCTGCGGCGATCATCGGAAAGAAGGAGGATGCGGAATGCTACGGCAATCTGGCGGAGGAGATAAGAAAAGCATTCATCGCAGAATACTTCACACCCCACGGACGCCTTGCGGTGGACACCATGACAGCTTATGTTGTAGTACTCTATATGGGACTGACGCCGGATTACGCATATGAGAATGTATGCGAAGGGCTGATGAATAAGCTGAGAAAGAATAAATATCATCTGGAGACAGGTTTCGTTGGAACACCGTATCTGTGCCATGTGCTCTCTGAAAACGGGATGAACGACGTGGCATACCATCTCCTCCTGGAGAAAGGATACCCGGGATGGCTGTACGAGGTGCTCATGGGAGCGACCACTGTATGGGAACGCTGGAACTCCGTCATGCCTGACGGCAAGATCAGCGGAACGGAGATGAACTCCCTGAACCACTATGCTTATGGTTCGATCGTAGAGTGGATGTACCGCGAGATGGCGGGAATCCGTCCGTCAGAGGAGGCGCCCGGATTTAAGAAGTTTACCATCGCGCCGAAACCGGATTACCGTATCCCGGAAGTGAAGGCATCCTTAAGATCTGCAGCCGGAACGATCCGCAGCGAGTGGGAGATCAAGGACGGAAAACTGCATTTCTGTGTGAAAGTGCCCTTTGACGCAGAAGCAGTCCTGGTGCTGCCGGACGCAGAGGCAGATGTGATCGCCGGACAGTGCGCAGGACAGAATGGTGCAGGTGAGGCAGTGCAGACAGGAAAGAATGTGTCTGTGAAGCTTGAGGCGGGAAGTTATGAGTTTACCTATGTGCCGACTGTTCCGTATCGGAAGACATATACCATTGATTCCCCGTTCCAGGAATTAAAGGAAAACAAAAAGACAAGGGAGATCCTTGATAAATATTACTTTACGGTACATCAGCATCTTCCTTTTGAGAAGGAACTTTATACCTTCCGCGAGATCCTCAACGGACCGTTCACCGGACTGCCCTATGATCAGCAGGAAGCGCTGGACAAGATGCTCAGGGAAGTGGAGGACTGATCCTGAAACAGTCCGATCCCTGGCGGATAAAAAGTAAAAACAAAGAAAAGAACAACAAAGATTCCTGTGAGGATCCAGATCAGTGACTGATACTGGAGGATTCCGCGGGAATCTTTCTTTTTCCATGCAAAACGGAAAGAGATCAGTACAGCGGCCAGGAAGACAGCGATGTCCAGCGGAAATACGTCCCTGCCCAGGATTCCGGTATAAGTATAGAAGAGAACGGGGATGGAGAGCGTGCCCAGGATATTGCCGAGAAGAAGCGCGCCGGATATGGCGGGATATTCTCCGGAAAGTCTGGGGGAAGCAAGGAGAGTCCAGAGGAGCAGGGGAAAGAATACCAGTTTCATATGCTCCCAGGTGGATTCGTTGACAGGGGAGATCAGCCCGATCAGTGCGCCCTGCCCGGTCCAGTCATAAAAAAAGTGAGACAGAGTCCCCAGGATGGCGGTAAAAAGTATGCCGCCGATAAAATACAGTTTTGTTCGATCCATAAAAAATCACCCGCATTCAGTGTATGCGGGTGATTCTGAAAATATGTGCAGGATAAAAGAACAGATCCATATTTTTAAGGAAGGGGTTATCTTTCCCCGATAAATCCCAGGAACGCTTTTGATGAATGGTTCAGGATCAGCTGGTAAGGCACCCCGGCAAGCTTCGCGGCTTCCTCCGCGTATGTAAAATCTCCTACATGCTTCTTTCCGTGGCTGTCACTGGAAAACAGGACGGGATAGTTGAAATGCACGGACAGGTTCAGGATGATCAGATCATTAAACTTGGTGTTTCCGCGGTAACCGTCAGGGGAAAGAGAACTGTTGTTGATCTCCAGCAGTACGTGATTGTCCATGGCGGCTTTGAAAAGCCTGAAATAATCCACCGGGAACCGGGTGTCATCACAGTGTCCGATGATGTTTACGAAGGGATTCTCCATGGCCTGGATATAGGCACGGGTGTTTTCCTCCTCCGTGCCCGGGCGGATCGTCGGCTTATGCATGCTGGCGATGACATAATCCAGGTTTTCCAGGATTGAGCCGTTAAGGTCCAGTTTCCCGTTATAGTCGAGGATATTTGCCTCGGCGCCATAGAGCATCCGTATCCCCAGCCGCTTTTTCTGGGCATAGGCAAGGTTCCTGAAATAGGAAGTCCGCCCGCCTCCCAGTGTGGCGGGGCCGTGATCGGAGATCCCCAGCATGGTAAGGCCCGCGGCACGGGCGGCTTTTACCATATCTGTGATGGTGGCGCTGGAACCGTGGCCGCTGGCAATAGTGTGTGTATGTATATCGAATTCATAAGAAGACATGACGCGACATCTCTCCTTTCCGTTGTCTTTCTTAAGTATGAGGGTTTTTGCGGAAAAAGTCAATGGAGAAAGGTGAAAAACAAAGAAAAACAACATAAGTTGCGTGGGTTTTATTGAGAATAGATTATATAAGGAAAAAACAGATGTTGCTTCTCGTTGACTTGTACAGGCGTATGAAGTATAATAATTACAATTCCAGGCAGAGGGATAAAAACACCGGAAATGCCAGATTGGAGGTTGAAAAAGATGGACAGTCCACATGAACATATTCCGGAGCGTATCGTCCAGGAGCTTGTTCCCGGAAAAGAGATCACGATCGCCCATCTGATCGCGAGCCCGGATGTTACATTGTATGAAAAGCTGGGACTGGATCCGAGGATCGAATACAGCAAATCCGCGATCGGGGTGCTGACGATCAGCCCGGCGGAGACGGCGATCATCGCCGGAGATATCGCCATTAAAGCGGCGGGGATAGAACTCGGGTTCGTAGACAGGTTCAGCGGAACGCTGATCGTGACCGGAACGATTTCCGAGACGGAGGCGGCAATCCGGGCGGTCCTGGATTATGTGAAGAACAAGATGGGGTTCTCCGTATGTGAGATAACGAGGACCTGACAGTATGAGAAAGATAGTCCTGGTTGGAAGGAGCGAATGCGGAAAGACCACACTGACGCAGGCTCTGAAAGGTGAAAAGATACGCTATCACAAGACCCAGTATGTGAATAATTTCGATGTGATCATTGATACTCCCGGAGAATATGCGCAGACCAAGCATCTCGGGTACGCGCTGGCGCTGTATACATATGAAGCGGATGTGGTGGGAATGCTCTTGTCGGCAACAGAACCCTACTCGCTGTATCCGCCCTGCTGTACCGCTACGTGCAACCGGGAAGTGATCGGAATCATCACAAAGATCCACGATGCGAAGGCAAACGTTGCGAGGGCACAGCGATGGCTCCGGCTGGCGGGCTGCAAGACCATTTTTTATGTGGATTCCAAGACAGGGGAGGGGATTCCGGAGATACTGGAATATCTGAAGGAAGACGGGGATGTCCTTCCCTGGGAAAAAGACGAGGATATCAACAAAAACAACACCTAAGATTGTTGACTATTGTGGGATTGTGTGGTAATATGCAAAAAGAAACAACACAAAACAAAATGTTTTGTCAGAAATCCAAGGAGGAGAAGAGATGCAAAACGAATACGAAATCAAAAAAGAAATGTGTGAGATCGGCAGAAGAGTTTACAACCGCGGGATGGTTGCCGCAAACGATGGTAACTTTTCCGTAAAACTCAATGACCATGAGTTTTTATGTACGCCGACAGGTGTCAGCAAAGGGTTCATGACACCGGAATATATCTGTAAGGTAGATGAGAATGGAAATGTCCTTCAGGCTAATAAAGGCTTCAGACCTTCTTCGGAGATCAAGATGCATATGCGTGTATACCAGAAGAGACCTGATGTCAACGCTGTTGTCCATGCACATCCGCTGTATGCAACAACATTTGCTATTGCAGGAATCCCGCTGACACAGCCGATCATGCCGGAGGCAGTCATTGCACTTGGATGTGTGCCGATCGCTCCTTACGGAACACCGTCAACGATGGAGATCCCGGATGCGGTTGAGCCGTATCTTGAGCACTTTGACGCAGTTCTTCTTGAGAACCACGGCGCACTGACCTTCTCCGACAGCCTTCTCGCTGCATACATGAAGATGGAGTCCGTAGAGTTCTACGCTCAGCTGTTATGGCAGACAATGCAGATCGGCGGACCTCAGGAATTCAGTGAAGAGCAGGTACAGAGACTGTACGAGATCAGAAGACAGATGGGACTTCCGGGAAAACATCCGGCAAACCTCTGCCCGAACGCACAGGCTGGTAAACCGAGCTGCCATACATGCGGCGGATCCTGCGGCAAGACAGCTGCTTCCGCGACAACAGGAAACACAGACGCAGATCTGGTGGCTTCTATTACAAAGAAAGTTATGGAACAGCTGGGAATGTAATCCCGCTGTATCCTGAAAAACAGATGAAATGAGGCACAGCTATGAATGAACAGGATATCACCAATGCGGTGAGAGCCGTGTTGGATCAGATGAAAGAGAAAGCGCCTCAGACAGAAAGAAAACATGTCTGTAAATGTAAAAAGCGTGCGATGAGCCTTGCACTCGCCAATGCGCTGATCGAGCGCGTGAAGGCAAAGGCAACCGAGATGGGAGTCAACGTGGTCATTGCCGTCTCGGACAAGGCAGGAAGACCTGTGGCGGTCCAGTGCATGGACGACGCGTACATAGCAAGCTTTGACATTGCAATCAATAAGACTTATACTTCCGCAAGCCTGAAGATGTCGACGGAACAGCTGAGTCACCTGAGTCAGCCGGGACAGGATCTGTACGGAGTCCAGTTTACGAATAACGGAAAGATCGTGATCTTCGGCGGCGGGGAGCCTCTGGAGTATGAAGGAGAGATCATCGGAGCACTTGGGGTAAGCGGCGGGAGCGCGGCGGAGGATACCGCCATCGCGGCTTATGGGAAGGAAGTCTTTAAGGAGGTATTAGAGTGTCTGTAAACGAACAGATGATCCAGGACATCGTCCAGGAAGTGATGGCAAAGATGCAGATCGCTTCCGATGTGTCGGGGACACACGGTGTGTTCGCCGACATGAACGAGGCCATCGAGGCAGCGAAAAAATCACAGAAGATCGTTGCAAGGATGTCTCTGGACCACAGAGAAAAAGTAATCTCCAATATCCGTAAAAAGATCAAGGAGAATGCAGAGATCCTGGCGCGGATGGGCGTGCAGGAGACCGGCATGGGAAATGTCGGACATAAGATCCTGAAACATATCCTTGTCGCAGAGAAGACTCCGGGAACGGAGGACATCACAACAACGGCATGGTCAGGAGACAGGGGACTTACCCTGATCGAGATGGGACCGTTCGGAGTGATCGGAGCGATCACACCGTGTACGAACCCGAGTGAGACAGTCCTCTGCAACACGATCGGAATGTTTGCGGCAGGAAACACGGTAGTGTTCAACCCGCATCCGGCAGCAATTAAAACTTCAATCTACGCCATCAATCTTCTGAATGAGGCTTCACTTGAAGCGGGCGGCCCGGACAACATTGCCTGCACTGTCGAGCATCCGACGCTGGAGACAAGCAACATCATGATGAAGCACAAAGCGATCCAGCTTATCGCGGCAACCGGAGGACCGGGCGTCGTGACAGCGGTTCTTTCTTCAGGAAGAAGAGGAATCGGGGCAGGAGCAGGAAATCCGCCGGCAGTTGTTGACGAGACGGCTGATATCAGGAAGGCTGCGGAGGATATCGTAAACGGATGTACATTTGATAACAACCTTCCATGTATCGCAGAGAAAGAAATCGTGGCAGTTGATTCCGTTGTGGACGAGCTGATGCATTACATGATCAGTGAGCAGGGATGCTACCTGGCTTCCAAGGAAGAGCAGGACGCTCTTGTCTCTGTAGTCCTCAAGGATGGAAAACTGAACAGAAAATGTGTCGGACGTGATGCGAAGACTCTGCTGGGCATGATCGGCGTGACAGTTCCGGATAACATCAGATGTATCACATTTGAAGGACCGAAAGAGCATCCGTTGATCACAACAGAGCTTATGATGCCGATCCTCGGCGTGGTTAGAGCGAAAGATTTCGACGACGCGGTAGAGCAGGCCGTATGGCTTGAACACGGCAACCGTCATTCCGCTCACATCCACTCAAAGAACATAGATAATATCACAAAGTATGCGAAGGCCATTGATACGGCGATCCTGGTGAAGAACGGACCGTCCTATGCGGCACTTGGCTTCGGAGGGGAAGGGTTCTGTACTTTTACCATCGCCAGCAGGACAGGCGAAGGCCTCACAAGCGCAAGCACATTCACAAAGAAAAGACGCTGCGTAATGACCGACAGTTTGTGCATACGATAAGCCGTGCGCTTACGTTACAAAAATGGGCATGCAGGCTTGCCTGCAATGCACAGTTCTTGTGACGGAAGCATGTGGCGCACGCCATCAGCGAGAAGAAGCGAAGCGGAATCGAGCTGGCACGGCGGAAGCGCTGAATACCGAAGCGGAAGCATATGGCGCACGCCATCAGCGAGATGAAGCAAAGCGAAATCGAGCTGGCACGGCGGAAGCGTTGGATACCGAAGCGGAAGCATATGGCGCACGCCATCAGCGAGATGAAGCGAACAGGAGGTAAATGACATGGAAATGAATTCTGCTAATGTGGAAGCCGTCGTAAAGCAGGTGCTTGAGAGCATGCTGGACAAGAAAATACCGTCTCAGTCAGCTCCGGCGGCAAGCCAGGCAATTCCGAAGACAGCACATGTTGCTATGCTGACTTCACTTGAGCATTATGACGTAAAGGAGTTCCCGATCCCGGAAGTGGGAGACGGAGACATCCTGGTAAAAGTAGAGGGATGCGGTATCTGCGGAACAGATGCTCATGAATTTAAGAAAGATCCCTTCGGACTGATCCCGGTAGCACTCGGACATGAGGGAACCGGCGAGATCGTGAAGATGGGGAAGAATGTAAAATTCGACAGCGCGGGAAAACCGCTGAAGGTCGGAGATAAAGTTGTTACATGTATGATCTTCAAGGATGATCCGGAGATCGAGATGTTCGACCTGAACAAGAAGAACATCGGAGGCGCTGATGTATACGGACTTCTTCCGGACGATGACATTCATCTGAACGGATGGTTCTCAGATTACATCTTCATCCGTGAAGGATCTTCAGTATTCAACGTAAGCGATCTGGATCTTGATTCAAGAATCCTTATCGAGCCATGTGCGGTTCTCGTACATGCTGTAGAGAGAGCAAAGACAACAGGAATCCTGAGATTCAACAGCAGAGTTGTAGTTCAGGGATGCGGACCGATCGGTCTGATCTGTATCGCGGTTCTCCGCACAATGGGTATCGAGAACATTGTAGCAGTGGACGGAAATCCGCAGAGACTTGAGTTCGCCAAGAAGATGGGAGCTGACAAGTCAGTTAACTTTATGGATTATAAAGGAATCGAAAATCTTTCAGCTGCAGTTAAGGATGCATTCGGCGGACACCTTGCCGACTTTGCATTCCAGTGCACAGGATCACCGGCAGCTCATTCAAATATCTATAAGTTCATCCGCAATGGCGGCGGACTTTGCGAGCTGGGATTCTTCATCAACGGTGGAGATGCAACGATCAACCCGCACTTTGACCTCTGCTCGAAAGAGATCACACTGGTAGGCTCCTGGGTATACACACTGAGAGACTACGCTACAACCTTCGATTTCCTGAAGAGAGCACAGGCGATCGGACTTCCGATGAAGGAACTGATCACTCACAGATTCCCGCTTGAGGAGATCAATGAGGCGCATCGGACGAATCTTGCACAGAAAGGTCTTAAGATCGCGATCGTTAATAAATAAGGTGATTCGTTATGGGAGAAGCAGTAGGTATGCTGGAGGTGTTCGGGCTTGCTACAGCGTTTGCGGCGGCAGATGCCGGATGCAAAGCTGGAAATGTATGGCTTGAGACCTTCGATAAGAATAAACCGGCAAATGCAGATGAACTGCCCGTACCACTGATCGTCATGGTCAAATTCCGCGGAAGCGTATCCGATGTTGCGGCGGCGCTTGAAGCGGCAAAGGCGAGAGCCGAGGAGCTGGCAGGCGTTGTGAACGAATATGAGATCACCGGACCGACAGAGGATACGGAAAAAATGCTGAAACTCACCGGATTAGATAAAGGTGAACCACATATCATCAATGACAAAGATATTGAAGAGATTTAGGAGGAAATGAACAATGGCAATGGCACAGCAGGCATTAGGAATGATTGAAACAAGAGGTCTTACGGCAGCAATCGAAGCTGCAGATGCAATGACAAAAGCAGCTGAGGTTACACTGATCGGAACAGAGAAGATCGGAAGCGGACTTGTAACGGTTATGGTACGCGGCGATGTAGGAGCTGTTAAGGCAGCAGTTGAGACAGGCGCTGACGCTGCAGGAAGACTTGGAGAGCTCGTAGCTACACACGTGATCCCGAGACCGCACAACGATGTGGAGAAGATCCTTCCTACGATCTAGTATAGTCCGTCATCAACAGTGTAAAGGAGCAGTCTCATGGGAAAAGCGTATGGGTTTTTTGAAATCCCGAGTGTAACGGCAGCGGTGGTTGCCATCGATATCATGTGCAAGACCGCAGATGTGCAGCTTGTCACATGGGAGAAGAAACTGGGCGGACGACTGGTCACGATCATCATCCGCGGCGACGTATCCGCTGTAAAGCAGGCCATTGAAGCTGCCGCAGCGAACGGAATAAAAGAACCGGTTTGCCGCGTTGTGATCCCGAGTCCTCACGAGGAAGTGCTCAAGATCGTAAACAACAGCGCAAACCGTGTAAGTTAGGAGGCAGTTTAAAATGGCAGAGGAAAAGAAAACAACAGCCAAAGCGCCCGCCAAAACTGTACGAAGAGTAAGAAAGACGGCGCAGAAGGCAGAACAGGTACAGGAAAGCGTACCGCAGATTCAGAAGGAGGAACGAAGAATGGCACAGGAAGCATTAGGAATGATTGAAACAAGAGGTCTTGTAGCATCTATCGAAGCGGCAGATACAATGTTAAAAGCTGCTAACGTTGTTCTTGTAGGAACAGAGAAGATCGGAAGCGGACTTGTAACAGTTATGGTACGTGGAGACGTTGGAGCAGTAAAATCAGCAGTTGAGTCCGGAGCTGAGGCAGCAGGAAGACTTGGCGAGCTTGTAGCTACACACGTAATCCCGAGACCGCACAGCGACGTTGAAAAGATTCTCCCGGTACTGAAATAATCGACCGGTGCGGGTTTGGCCACATCGCTCAAAAAGACTGAACCGTAATTAAATATTCAGGGAACTGCAGAGAATATGATCTCTGCGGTTCCCTGTAAATACAAGGAGAATTGAAATATGGATAACAGTAATGTGGCATTAATTACAAAACTGGTCCTGGAAGCGGTTGAGAAACAGAAAACTTCCGATGACGCAGGATATCTGGTGCCGATCGGAGTGTCCGCGCGTCATATCCACCTCACACAGGAGCATGTGGAGGCTCTGTTCGGAAAAGGGTATCAGCTCACAAAAAGAAAAGAGCTGATGGGCGGACAGTTTGCTTCAAACGAGACAGTCACGATCGTCGGGCTCAAGCTTCGCGCGATCGAGAATGTCCGGGTACTCGGACCTGTGAGAAAACAGACTCAGGTTGAGATATCTGCTACAGATGCGATCAAACTTGGCGTGAAAGCGCCGATCAGAGAATCCGGAAACGTAGCAGGATCTGCTCCGATCGCAGTTGTCGGCCCGAAGGGCGCGATTTACCTGGATGAGGGATGCATCATAGCAAAGAGACATATCCACATGTCTCCCCGCGACGCTATGGCGGCAGGAGTACACGACGGCGATATCGTTTCTGTAAAAGCAGATAACGAGCGCGGGACGATCTTCAATAATGTACAGATCCGTGTGGATGACAGCTTTACACTTGAGATGCATATCGATACGGACGAGGCAAACGCGGCGAAGATCGCGACCGGAGATACAGTGAGGATCATATCATGCTGATAGGTAAGGTTGTCGGAAGCGTTGTTTCAACACGCAAATGTGAAAATTTAGTCGGCAATAAATTTATGATCGTGGATGTTTTGGAACATATGCAGTCCGGTGCAAAACAACTCATTGCAATCGATAAGATCGGCGCCGGTATCGGAGAGTATGTGCTCGTGGCACAGGGCAGCGCGGCAAGGATCGGAAGCGGCATGCCGGACGCCCCGGTCGATGCGGCGATCGTTGGAATTATTGACGATGGAACAGGACTGGAGTAGTGAGATTATGGATATGAAAGAATTGAGCGGCATCCTGCAGCAGAACGGGATCGTAGGTGCAGGCGGAGCCGGCTTTCCGACATACGCAAAGCTGGACGAGCGGGCAGAGACGATCATCCTGAACTGCGCAGAGTGTGAACCGCTTCTGAGATTACACAGACAGCTTCTGGAAAAGCACGCGGAGGAGATCGTAGATACATTCCATATGATCGGAGAAACCGTAGGTGCAAAAGAGATCATCATCGGGATCAAAAAAGCTTACAAAAAGACCATAGCCGCAGTGGAGGCTGTGATTGGAAAGTATCCGGAAGCAAGACTGGGGCTTCTGGATGAGGTATATCCTGCCGGTGATGAGGTTGTGCTCATCTATGAAGTGACAGGAAAAGTGGTAAGGCCCGGAGGCCTTCCGATCGAGAGCGGCGTAGCTGTATTTAATGTCGAGACAGTTTACAATGTATACAGAGCAGTACATGAGAACACTCCTGTGGAGGATAAACTTGTATCTGTAGTTGCAGAAGTCGAGAATCCTGTTACTGTACGTGTTCCGATCGGGACACCTCTCGATGAAGTGGTGGCCTGTGCAGGCCGTGTGACGACCCCGAATCCGGTCTATTTCGTAGGTGGACCGATGATGGGAAATATCGGGACAGGGGCGCAGCCGGTGACAAAGACGACGAATGCGATACTGGTACTTCCGGAAGACCATTTTATCATACAGAAGAAACTGAAAAAGAATTCAATCGACATGAAACGCGCGGCAGCATGCTGCTGTCAGTGTACAATGTGTACGGATCTGTGCCCGAGACATCTTCTCGGTCATCCGATCGAACCGAACAGATTCATGCTTGCAGCGACCTGTAAAGACATACAGGAGCCGAATATCTTTGTGAATACGATGTTCTGTTCGTCCTGCGGACTCTGTGAGATGTATTCCTGTTTCCAGGGGCTTTCACCGAGAAGCCTTATGGCAGAATATAAAGCAGGACTGAGGGCAAACGGCATCCGGGCTCCAAAGGTGGAAGCAAAGCCGGTGGGACCCGAGAGAGAGTACAGGAAGGTTCCGATGGAGCGGCTGATGGCAAGGCTTGACCTGACAAAATATAACAGAGAAGCGCCTCTGGATGAGTCCGAGGTAAAGGTGAAGAAAGTCAGGATCCTGCTGAGTCAGCATATAGGCGCGCCGGCATCGGCGATCGTGAAAAAGGGCGACAAAGTAACAAAAGGCCAGATGATCGCTGAACCGGGGAAAGGCCTGAGCGTGGGAATCCATGCGTCGGTTACCGGAACAGTGACTGAAGTAAATGAGAAATATGTTATCATAGAAACTCAGGAAGGACGTGCAGGCAATGAGTAAGGCAATTGGAATGGTAGAATATAAGACTGTTTCAGCAGGTATCACCGCTGCCGATGCAATGGTTAAAACCTCTGAAGTCAGTATAATAGAAGCACAGACCGTATGTCCGGGCAAATATATTGCGATCATTACAGGAGACTTAAGCGCCGTTAAGGCGGCAGTTGACAATGCCAGAGAACTGCACGGCTTCCATCTGATCGACAGTTTTGTGCTGGGCAACCCCCATGAATCCATCTTTCCGGCTATCTATGGCGCGGCTCAGATTGAGGATGTGTCGGCGCTGGGAATTCTGGAGACATATGATGCGGCCTCCATTATCGTTGCGGCGGATGAGGCTGCAAAGACAGCGATCGTGGATCTGATCGAACTTAGAATCGCGAGAGGCATGTGCGGAAAGTCCTACATGCTGCTGACCGGCGAGGTCGCTGCGGTTGAGGCGGCGATCGAAAGGGCAAAGGAATCGATCAAAGACAGAGGAATGTTCCTTGACTCCTCCGTTATTGCTCATCCTGATGCTCAGATCCGTGACGCGATCTTGTAACTGAACGCAGAACTGCGGAGCAGTCTGTGTCTACGAGACAGCAACAAAGCGGATTTTGGTATGTCCGCTTTTATAAGGACAGAATGACAGGCTCTCCCCCTGCTTTACATGCGCTTATGCGGCAAGCGTGCCGAAGCATGATATGAGCGGCCGGAGGGCCTGTTCTGTTACAGGCAGGAGGCAGTGGAATGCTGGCAATAGAGAGACGTAACGAAATACTGGAAAAACTGCAGACCGACAGAAGAGTTGTTGTAAGTGAACTGAGTCAGATCTATGATGTCTCGGAAGAGACGATCCGAAGGGATCTTGAAAAGCTGGTCAATGACGGATATGCCATTAAAAGCTACGGCGGAGCTGTCATCAACGAAAATATCAACATTGACCTGCCCTTTAACATCAGAAAAAACCGTAACATAGTAGGAAAACAGCATATCGCAGCACAGGTCGCGGAACGGGTGAGGGACGGGGACAGCATCATGCTTGATGCGAGTTCCACCGCGGTTTATATCGCGAAGGCCCTTCAGGAGAAAGGACGTAAGAACCTTACGATCATCACAAATTCTATAGAGATCATTATTGAACTCTTTGACGCTCAGGACTGGACGATCCTTTCCACGGGCGGTGTCTCCAGGGAAGGTTCTTTTGCTCTGGTCGGACCTCAGACAGATAAGATGCTGAGAAACTACCATGTAGATAAGGCTGTCATCTCATGCAAAGGGATTGATATAACGGCCGGTTTTACGGATTCTGATGATCTGCATGCGAACAATAAAAGAACCATGCTGCAGTCTGCCAGAGAGAAGATACTGGCTGTGGACAGCAGCAAGTTTGATAAGGTCGCGTTTACAGAGATAGGAACTCTGGAAGATATCACGATGGTGATTACGGACGAAAAGCCGGAGGCAAAGTGGCTTCAGGTATTTAAAGATTCGGGAATTGAATGTGTCTATCCCGAATAGAGGAAGGTCAGTTATGAAAAGCTTTGACATTAAAACAAAAATCTATTTTGGGGATCAGGCCCTGGATCGTCTTGCCGAGATCCCATACAGGAAAGTGCTCATTGTCACAGATCCTTTCGTAGCGGAGAATGAGATGATGGATCTGGTGACAGCACCATTGAAACGTGGCGGAAAGGAGTACGATATCTTTAAGGATGTAGTGCCGGATCCGCCGATCGAGAAGATCAGTGAAGGTGTAAAGAAGATGCTGGAGTACCGTCCGGATGCTATTGTTGCAGTGGGCGGAGGATCAGCTATCGATTCTTCGAAGTCGATCCGTGAATTTGCACTGAGAGTAGATCATTACAGTGACGTAGGCCTGATCGCGATCCCGACGACAAGCGGGACCGGATCCGAGGTGACGTCCTTTGCAGTGGTGACGGATCCTGCTGAGCAGGTGAAGTATCCGCTGGTGTCCTATTCCATGACGCCGGATGAGGCGATCCTCGATGCGGAACTGGTCAAGAGTGTTCCTCCTGCCGTGACGGCAGATACAGGAATGGATGTATTTACCCATGCACTGGAAGCGTGTGTAAGCATTAACCGGAGTGATTTCTCCACCGCTCTTGCGGAAAAGGCGATCGAGATCTGCGGCGTGTTCCTGCTCCGGGCTTATCTGGACGGGAATGACACCCATGCGAGACAGAAGATGCATTCCGCATCATGCCTTGCCGGCCTTGCCTTTAATGCGGCGTCCCTGGGTCTGAATCACGGGATGGCTCATCAGCTGGGGGCTACCTTCCACATCCCGCACGGGCGCGCCAACGCAATGCTTCTGCCGCATATCATTGAATTTAACAGTGATATCAACAAGCACAGCAAGAGCCGCACGGAGTATCTGCCCGCAGTGAAGAGATATTCCACAGTGGCGCAGATCTTAGGTCTCAGCAGTTACAATAAGATCATGACTGTGAGATCTCTTGTAAACTGGGTACAGTTCATGCTTAAAGAAATGGATATTCCGCTTTCAATCTCACAGATGGGGACGATTTCCGAAGAGGAGTACTTCGGAGCCATTGAGAGAATGGCGGACGCGGCGCTGGCAGATGCCTGCACTGCGACGAATCCGAGGGTGCCTACAAAGGCGGATGTGATAAATATTTATAAAAATCTCTGGTGAGAAAGGTGGAACCTTCCGCTGGGACAACAGAAGAAGACCGGGCAGCTGTATAAAAACTGCAGCTGTTCCGGTCTTTTTTACGTCATTAGCAGGCCAAACTGCGGGATTGTCCGAGAACCTGGCGGTCGTTTGCAATCCCCTTAAGAGACTGTCGGAGCCGCATGAGTGCCTGTCAGAAAGTGTTGATCAATAATAGCTGCGATATTCGCTTGGGGTCATGTGGACTGAACGCTCAAATGCTCTCATGAAAGTGAGAGGAGTTTTAAATCCAACCTGTGTTGAAATCGAGTTGACGGAAAGTTTGCTGTAGGCCAGAAGTTCCTTTGCCTTGTTGATCCGGAATTCGTTTACATACTGGTGGACAGTAATTCCCATCTGCCTTTTGAAGATCTTACAGAAATAGTATTTTGAAAAGCTGATCTCATTGCATATCGTATCAATATCCAGTTCGTTCTTATAATTATCGGATATATATTTTAGAGCCATGTTTACAACAGTTTCCTGGGCAGGCGTCAGTTCTTTGATCTTCCGGATATTGTGCCCGAGCTCGTAGAGCGTGTTAAAGATATTCTGGATCAGAAGTGACGAGTTGAGATAAAGCCAGGTGTCCCTGGCAGGATCTTCTGCGTTGTAAAGGATATTGTAGAGCTCGATGCAGGAGTCCAGTACACTTACAAAAGGATTGCTGAGAATGATGTTATTCTGCGTGCGGACCAGATTATAAAAAAGTTTCGCATGGCTTCCTCCAATAATAAAATAAAAGAAGTTCCATTCCCGTGAAACCCTTGTAAAAGTAAGAGGCGTGTTACATGCGGACATGACTACAGAATGCGGCTGGGTATAAACTGTAGTTTTGGTTTTTGTATAACGCGCAGTGCCGTCTATAGAGTAGAGCAGAAGATAATCATTATAACTGTATTGTTTCCCGGGTACAAATTTTCTTTCGCTGCAGAATCCGCACTCTTTTATATAGAAGGGGAAGGACTCGGCAAGAGAGCCGGAAGGCATGGCGCGGACTCCGTATTCTGTCGGAAAGTTTCTCTTTGGTGACTGCATAAAAATTCCTCCGTAAAAATGAATAAAAATTCTTTGTAAAATAAAAAGTTTACCATATAAAATGACAGTTATTGTTTGAAATATTATGCTGCAAAAAACATAAAATTGCATAAAAGATTATAACATTTCCGACGAAAAAAGGCAATTCGGCGAAAAAGACAAGAAAAGATAATGAAAAAACAATTTCTGATATTGAATATTAGAGGAAAAATTATGATACTAGATACATACACGGCGGCCATATGGCATGATGGTGTGGTCACACAACAGGAGAAAGGGGAAAAGAGATGAGTGAGTATATCTTGGAGCTGAAAGATGTCGTAAAAACCTTTGGCGGAGTCACTGCTCTTGACGGGGTACATTTTCAGTTGAAAAAAGGCGAGATCCATGCGCTCATGGGAGAGAATGGAGCCGGAAAATCTACATTCATTAAAGTAATCACGGGCGTACATCAGCCGGACAGCGGAATGATGCTGCTCGAAGGCGAGAAGATCACCCTCCGCTCCACAGAAGATTCCGCAAAACTGGGAATTGCCGCAATCTATCAGCATGTTACGGCATTTCCTGACCTGTCTGTCACAGAGAATATTTTCATGGGGCAGGAGATCAAGAACAAAGTCGGACTCTACAACTGGAAGCTGATGACGAAAAAGGCGAAAGAGCTGATCGAGCCTCTGAGCAAAAACATTGATGTTTCAAAACCGATGAGTACACTTTCTGTTGCACAGCAGCAGCTGGTCGAGATCGCAAAAGCTCTTTCAAGGGATGCGAGAATCCTGATCATGGACGAGCCGACGGCATCGCTTTCCAGAAGAGAGTGTGAAGAACTGTATCAGATCACGGAGCGGCTGAGAGACGAGGGCGTTTCCATTATCTTCATTACACATAAGTTTGAGGATATGTACCGTCTTGCAACGAGGGTCACCGTATTCCGTGATTCCAAGTACATAGGATGCTGGGATGTGGACAAGATCTCCAACCAGAAGCTAATCGCAGCGATGGTAGGACGTGAACTGACACAGATGTATCCGCCAAAGAACGCGAAAATTGGTGAGACGATACTGAAAGTCAAGAATATATCTAAGGAAGGATATTTTAAAAATGTATCCTTTGATGTAAGAAAAGGCGAGATCCTGGCCCTTACCGGTCTGGTTGGTGCAGGTCGTACAGAGGTCTGCCAGAATATCTTCGGAATCATGAATCCGGACAGCGGATCCATCGAGTTCGAGGGAAAAGATGTAAAGATCAAGAGCCCGATAGACGCTCTGAAACTGGGAATCGGACTTCTCCCCGAGGACAGGCAGACACAGGGGTTGATTAACGAACTGCCGATCTACCAGAATGTATCTTCCGCAAATATGAATAAATTCATTAAAGGTGGAAAGCTGGATGTGGCTTCAGAGGAAAAAACAGCGATCGAGCTGTGCCAGAAGATCCAGCTGAAAGCAAAGGATATCAGCGCACCGCCGTCCTCACTGTCAGGCGGTAACCAGCAGAAGGTTGTGTTCGCGAAGCTGCTGAACTGCGATCTGAAGGTTCTGATCCTGGATGAGCCGACAAAAGGTATTGATGTCGGAGCCAAATATTCGATCTATGAGATCATGAACGAACTGACCGCGAACGGTTATGCCATCATCATGGTATCCTCGGAGATGCCGGAAGTACTGGGTATGGCTGACCGGATCGTTGTCATGAGAAACGGCCGTGTTGCAGGACAGTTTGAGTCTGACGGGACAACGCAGGAGATGATCCTCGAGGCATCACTGAAACATGATGATAAACACAATGATGGGAGGGCGAGCTGAGAATGGGAGTAAATAAGAATAAATCAATGATTTCCAAGATCACAGAGAGCAGAAACTTCGGCCTCGTTCTCGGGCTTATCGTGCTTCTGATCATAGCGGCGATCATCACGCCGTCCATGTACTCTGTGAATTCTATTGTGAACATGCTGCAGAACAACGCAGTATACGGACTCCTTGCAATAGGAGAGATGATGGTCATCCTTACCGGCGGAATCGATATTTCCATCGGTGCGATACTTTCACTGAGCGGTGTTGTCTGCTGCAGACTGATGGCAGAAAATCCGGATGTACCTTCGATTGTATGGATTCTGCTGGCGCTGGTGATCGGTATCATCTGCGGTGCGTTCAATGGTCTGATCGTCGGATATTTCAAGATGGTTCCGATGATCGCCACGCTTGGTACGATGTACGCGTTCCGCGGATTCTCCTTCCTGTTCAGCGGCGGAGAATGGTGGTTCCCGCACCAGTTTACAGAAGGATATCAGGCATTTGCAACTAAGAAGATCATCGGGCTTCCGTCCATCCTATGGATTCTGATCATCGTCTTTATCCTCGCGATCATCTTCCTTGGTTATACAAGGAGAGGACGCCGCATCTACGCGATCGGTACAAACAGAGAATCCTCACAGGTCGCAGGTATCAAAGAAGCGAGGGTTACATTCCTTGCCATGACGATCTGCGGTATGATGGCAGGTCTTGCGGGAATGCTTTACACAGCAAACTATGCAACATGCAGTTACAGTATCGGTGACTCCTATGAAATGACTGCAATCGCGATCTGTATCCTCGGAGGTGTAAGCATCACCGGAGGAAAAGGAAAAGTAGACGGTGTGATCATCGGGTTCCTGATGATGGCGGTCATTACATACTTCATCAGCCTCCTTCCGGGTCTGAGTGTATGGTCCGATGCGATCCAGGGTGCGATCATCATAGCAGCCGTTGCCCTGAATATCTTTACTGAACGCTCTGCTGCGAAGCGGGCTCTGAAAGAAAGGAGTGCTTTGATCTGATGAGTGGAGAAAAAAATACAAACACGGCTCCCGCAAGGGACCTTACAGTAAAACAGGGGTTTAATCTTAGTAAGTTTTTAGTGAGCTGGGAGATGGTACTGGTCTACATCCTCATCCTGATCAATGTAGTGCTGATGGTGAGCAGACCGAATCTGTACTTTGCAGGAGGTACGATCCAGTCGATCATCCAGTCCGGAATGGATGTGTGTCCGCTGGTGCTGGGCATGATCCTGATCCTTATGCTCGGTGACATTGATGTATCTGTAGCGGCGAATATGATCTTCGCTTCCATGGCGACAGGTCTCTGCTGTCAGGCAGGCGTTCCGGTCATCCTCAGTGTGATCATCGGTATCCTGGCAGGCGCAGTGTGCGGTGCATTTAACGGATTCTGCGTGGCATATATCGGTATGCCGGCGGTTATCGTGACAATCGCGACCTCCATGCTTTTCCGTGGTATCGTTAAGATCGTCCTGGATGTAAACGTACTGAAAGTTTTCCCAAGCTTTTATACATCTGTGGCATGGCTCAACATCGCAGGAATCCCGCTGGCACTGATCCTCTTCCTGATCATGGGTGCGATATTTATCTTCATCCTTCAGAAATCAAAATTCGGAAGAGAGCTGTATATCATCGGAAATAATGCGACATGCGCACAGTATTCCGGTATTGACGTAAAAAAGACAAAACTTCTTGTGTTCATCATCATGGGCGCAATGTGCGGAGTTGCATCTATCTTCTTTGTAGGACGTATGGGAGGAAGCGTTTCTTCCACAATGGGTACCGGATATGAGATGACGGCGATCGCGATCTGTGTTCTCGGCGGTGTATCTACTAACGGTGGACGCGGAAAAGTCTACGGACCGATCATTGCCACACTGATCATGGCATTTCTTACATATACGCTCGGACTTCTGGGCGTGGATGCCAACACAAGAAAGATCGTGACAGGATTTATCCTGATCATTGCTGTTCTGATCCCGAACATCAACAGACAGCTTCTGGACAGCCTGAAACTGAAATTTATCTACAAAGGAAATAAGAATGTAGAGGCACTCAATGTCAAGACGGCAAAAGAGGTCAAGGCATTAAAGGAGACGATCGCAGAGACAAGAAAAGACACTACTCTCAGCGAGTCCGATAAAAATGCAAAAATCAAGAAGTGCGAGGACAAGATTGCTTCTCTTCAGAGAGAGTGCAAGAAGCAGACAGAGGTCTGGCTGTCTGAGCAGCGTGACGACCAGAAAAAAGCGAAAGAACGTTTCGCGGCTAAATAGCAGATTCTGGATCATCAACAGGATATAAACAGCAGGTGGCTGTTTATAATAGAACGAGGCAGAAAAGGAACTGCCCGAGAAGAAAAGGAGGAAAGTAATATGAAAAACTGGAAAAGACTGGCGGCAATGGGGATGAGCGCAGCTATGCTCTTATCACTGGCAGGATGCAGCACGACCACATCTACAGGTGATGCCGGAGACGCGGCAGCAGGCGGAGACGCGGCTGCAACGACGAGCAGCGGTGGCGGCGGAGATCTGGAAGGTGCTCACGTCTTCATGTTCAAGTCAACAGGAAACTCATTCGGAGACCTTATGTATGAGGGATTCTCAGAGTACCTGGAAGGAAAAGGTGAGAAGACAAGCTATCAGAGCCCGGCTGAGACAACAGTTGCAGCACAGGTACAGATGCTGGATGAGCTGATTACACAGAAAGTTGCCTCCATCACGATTTCCACAAACGGAGATGCAGGATATGACGAAGTGTTCAAGAGAGCACAGGATGCAGGTATCCCGATTGTATCCGTTGACTCCGAGGCGAATCCGGAGTATCGTATCTGCCATGTGAACCAGGCAGAAGTACAGGCAATCGGTTCCTATCTGGTACAGGCAGGCGTCCTGATCACACTGGGTATTGATTATCCGGGAGACGGAAAGATGGAAGAGACACTCGCAGCAGAACTTCCTAACTATTCTGGCGATGAGATTAAATTAGGTGTTCTTTCCGCATCCATCGACACACCGGTACAGAACTCCTGGATCGATGCAATGAGAGTTGAGCTTGAGAAAGACATGTATGCCGGAAAGGTCAGCCCGGAACTTGATATCAAGTATGGTAACGATGACCTGACAGAGTCTACGACACAGGCTCAGGCATTCATCGCTGAGAACTCTGTTGACTGTATCATTTCCCCGACGACAGTTGGTATCGCAGCAGCAGGCCAGGCTCTGAAATCTGCAAACAGCGAGATCGAGCTGACAGGACTTGGAATTCCTTCTGAGATGCAGTCTTTCATGCCGAACAGTGCAGATGAGAACGCATTTGATTATGTTTGCCCATACATGATGCTGTGGGATGTTATTCACCTTGGAGCAGTTGCAGGTGCAGCACAGTATGCAGCAATGAACGACGGATTTGACGGATCTGTTGGATCTTCCTTCGAGATGGACGCATTCCGCGATTACGAGGCTACTACATATGAAGCATATGAGAGCGGCGACGGAACAGCTGTCCTTGCAGGCGAGCCGTTCATCTTCTCCAAAGATAACATGGAAGAGTGGATCGACGTTCTGTAAGAGATACACATATGTGACAAAGGGGACAGGCCCTTTTGCAAAAGAGGCAGGTCCGGATGAAATCTGTATACTGACATAAAGAACAGAAAGAACAGGCAGGATATTTTCTGCCTGTTCTTTCTGTTTTATAGGGGAATATACTGTATAATAAATAAGAAGAGAAAACATGTATCAGGGTGGATTTAGTATATTGAAGAAAAGAAATTTTACAAAGAAAGAAAAAGAACGGATCCGATTATATATAGAAGCGGGACTTGCAGTATTTCTTGTGGCGGCGCTTGCCTTTGCCGGGGGTGCGGACGCTTTTACGGAACGGCGAGAAGCGCAGGAAAGGGCAGTGAGTGAGCCGGGGACTGCCGGATCAGAGAAAGAGGATTCGGGAGCGGATAAAAATGCCGGGGATGAAAGCTCTGAGGTGTCGGAAAGCAACGGAGGACAGTATCCTATCATGGGCGGCAGCGATATCACAGTACAGGAGATGGTGGATTATTTCAATGATTCCGGAGAGACTTATCCTTCGGAAGAACTGTCAGAAGGCGGAGCAGATTCCATTGAGACCTTCTGCCAGATTTATTATGACGAGGCGTCAGCGGAAGGCGTGCGCCCGGAGGTGGCTTTTGCCCAGACCATGAAGGAGACAGGGTTTCTTCAATATGGAGGCGACGCTTCCATAGAGCAGTTCAACTTTGCGGGGCTGGGTACGACCGGAGGCGGAGTCCCGGGAAATTCCTATCCTGACGTACGGACAGGAGTGCGTGCGCAGATCCAGCATCTCAAGGCTTATGCAACGACGGACGCCCTGGAACAGGAATGCGTGGATGACAGGTATGAGTATGTGAAGAAAGGCGCAGCACCCTACGTGGAATGGCTGGGGCAGCAGGAGAATCCGGAAGGAGTCGGCTGGGCGACGGGAGAGAACTACGGGTACGATATCGTGGAGATGATACAGGATATGCAGGAAGAGTGAGTTCTTAAGATTATCTAAATATCTTGACAAATCAGCATCTTACGTCTATAGTATTTGATAGTTAATTTTTTGTTAACATATCTGTAAAAGGTGCTGAGGAAGAGGAGTACATCGTCACTGCCGACAGAGAGGGCTGCCCGGAGAGTTTCCGGCTGGAAGGCGGCTCGGGAAAAGGATGATGGAAGGTAGCTTCTGAACCGGGTTTCTGAAAAGGCAGGGGGCTTTGAGAGAAAAGAGCAGCCTGCAGGATAGGGAATCCCGTAGTGGTCCACGTTACAGGACCGGAGAGATGCGTATGCGCGGGTTGCGCTGAAAGTGACGAAAGCGCTGAAAATATATTAAATATATTGCAGCGGCTTAAATGCAAGGCACGGCGTGCAGCATTTTAGAAAGTATACGCATGAAATAAGGTGGTACCGCGGAATTTTCGCCCTTTACAGAAGTAAAGGGCTTTTTCTTTGGGAAAAAGTGTGAAAAAACCGTGAACACAGATACGGCGGAAACGGCAGAGAGACCGGGCAGCCTGTGAAGTGACAGTAAAATTTATGAGGGCGAACAAGGAGGAAACGATGAGCAAGGAATTGGAAAAGACTTATGATCCGAAGAAGATCGAGAAAAAACTGTACGATAAATGGTGTGAGAACAAGTATTTCCACGCCGAGGTGGACCGGAGCAGAAAACCGTTCACAACGGTAATGCCGCCTCCGAACATCACAGGAAAGCTTCACATGGGCCATGCTCTGGACAACACGCTCCAGGATATCCTGATCCGTTATAAGAGAATGGAAGGATACAATGCCCTGTGGATCCCCGGAACAGACCATGCGGCGATCTCCACAGAGGTGAAGGTGACCAACCAGCTTAAAGAAGAGGGAATCGACAAGAAAGAGCTGGGAAGAGAAGGCTTCCTGAAGAGAACCTGGCAGTGGAAAGAGGAGTACGCGGGAACGATCGAGGAACAGTTGAAGAAACTGGGCGTATCCTGTGACTGGGACAGAGAGCGTTTTACCATGGACGAGGGATGTTCCAAAGCTGTTGAAGAAGTTTTCATTAATTTATATAAGAAGGGATACATTTACAAAGGATCCAGGATCATCAACTGGTGTCCGAAATGTAAGACATCCCTTTCCGATGCGGAAGTGGTGCATGAGGACCAGGAAGGACACTTCTGGCATATCAAATATCCGATCGTGGGAACGGACCGGTTCCTTGAAATCGCGACCACACGTCCGGAGACCATGCTGGGAGATACGGCGATCGCGGTACACCCGGATGACGAGAGATACAAAGACATTGTAGGAAAGAACGTGATTCTTCCACTGGTAGGCCGTGAGATCCCGATCGTGGCGGACTACTATGTGGACAAAGAATTCGGAACCGGCGCCGTGAAGATCACACCGGCTCATGATCCGAATGACTTTGAGGTAGGAAAGCGCCACAACCTGGAAGAGATCAATATCATGAACGATGACGCCACGATCAATGAGAATGGCGGAAAATACGCGGGAATGGACCGCTATGAGGCGAGAAAAGCAATCGTGAAAGATCTGGAGGAACAGGGATATCTTGTAAAGGTCGTTCCCCACATGCATGCGGTCGGAACTCATGACAGATGCGGTACTACTGTGGAGCCTCTGATCAAGCAGCAGTGGTTCGTGAAGATGGAAGAACTGGCAAAACCGGCGATCGCGGCTCTGGAAAAAGGCGAGCTCAGGTTTGTGCCGGAGCGGTTCAACAAGATCTACCTTCACTGGCTGGAGAACATCAAGGACTGGTGTATCTCCCGTCAGATTTGGTGGGGGCACAGAATCCCGGCATATTACTGCGACGAATGCGGTGAAGTGGTCGTCTCAAAGGGAATGCCAGAGAAGTGTCCGCACTGCGGATGCACTCACTTTACACAGGATGAGGACACACTGGATACATGGTTCTCCTCCGCCCTGTGGCCGTTCTCCACGTTGGGATGGCCGGAGCACACAGAGGATTACGATTACTTCTATCCCACAGACGTGCTGGTGACAGGATATGACATCATTTTCTTCTGGGTGATCCGAATGGTATTCTCCGGATATGAACACACCGGAAAGGCTCCGTTCAACACGGTGCTGATCCACGGTCTGGTGAGAGATTCCCAGGGGCGTAAGATGAGTAAGTCCCTTGGAAACGGTATCGATCCGCTGGATATCATTGACAAGTACGGCGCGGATGCGCTGAGGCTGACACTCGTCACCGGAAATGCTCCGGGAAATGACATGCGTTTCTACAACGAGAGAGTAGAAGCCAGCCGTAACTTTGCAAATAAAGTATGGAATGCGTCACGTTTCATCCTGATGAACATGAAGGATGAGACCGTCAGCGAACCGGACCACAGCCTGTTCAACGCAGCAGACAAGTGGATCCTTTCCAGAGTGAACACGCTGGCAAAAGATGTGACAGAAAACATGGATAAATTTGAGCTGGGTATCGCGGTACAGAAAGTCTACGACTTCATCTGGGATGAGTTCTGCGACTGGTATGTTGAACTGGCGAAGTACCGCATTTACCATGCGGAGGAAGACAAAGCGTCCGCAGATTGCGTACTCTGGGTACTGAAGACAGTCCTGGGGCAGGCGCTCAAGCTCCTGCACCCGTTCATGCCGTTCATCACAGAAGAGATTTACAGCGCGCTTGTACCGGAGGAGGAGTCCCTGATGATGTCCACCTGGCCGGAGTACAAAGACGAGTGGAATTTCCCGGCAGACGAGAACGTGATGGAACATGTGAAAGCCATCACAAGAGGCATCCGCAACACCCGTTCTGAAATGGATGTGCCCAACAGCAGAAAGACAAAAGTCTATGTTGTCTGTGAGGACAAAGAGATCAGCGCCGGTATCGAAGGGATGAAAGATTCTGTGATGCCGCTGATGATGGCAAACGATATCATCATCAGCGAGACAAAGCAGGGCGTGGATGACAGCGCGGTTTCTGTCGTCGTGCCGGATGCGGTAGTCTATCTGCCGATGGAAGAGCTGGTTGACTTCGAACAGGAACGCGAGAGGCTGAAAAAGGAAGAAGAGAGACTGACAAAAGAGATCAAGCGGGCAGAGGGGATGCTCGCAAACGAAAAATTCGTGAGCAAGGCTCCTGAGGCGAAAGTGCAGGAGGAACGCGACAAGCTGGAGAAATATACCCAGATGCTCGCTCAGGTAAAAGAGAGGATGGCAGGCCTGCAAAAATAAGGCCTGCAGGTTAGAAAAGAGGTCATAAATGAAACGCATTCATATCAGAAAGCCTGATATTAAGGGATTTTTTGTCAAAGTCAGACATCTGAAGAAAGAAGATATAAAGAGACACTTTAAAGAGAAAAAGGAGCGGCGTCAGAAGATCCTGGAAGAGCGCCGGAACAGCAAGACAGCAAAAATGCTGCAGCCGGTGTACAAATGGATGAACCGGCTGTCTCTTCCGCTGCATTTTCTGCTCGCCTGCGTCATCAATTTTCTCATTGAGCTGATATCCAGACTTTCCTTTTTCGAGGCATGGGACTATATGGTGGGAACGCCGCTGGTATTTCTGTATAATGCGTTTTTGATCTTTGCGACATTTTCCATCGTGTATCTGGTGCGAAGAAGGACATTCGCCAGGATCCTGCTCAGTGTATTCTGGCTGTTCCTCGGAATATGTAACGGCTATCTCCTGACCAAGAGGGTGACGCCGTTTAACGCCCAGGACCTGAAGGTGCTGTCAGATGCGCTGGAGCTGA
>DWVT01000013.1 GCA_019120075.1 Candidatus Mediterraneibacter excrementigallinarum | reverse complement strand
GCAACGGCGCTGGATGTCCAGTGGACATCCGCTTAGCGCGGACCGGAGCAGAGCGGAGACCAGCGAACGGCATTGCCGTGAGCTGCCCGAGGTGTCGCGGTGATCGGATAGGGGAATGCGCTTCCCCCTATCCGATCGGAGGAGTTTTGTCAATGCGATGAAACTCCTTTTACTTACGGAGAGTTTACCCGGCTGAGGGTGTGTGAAATGAATTTTGATATTGTCGGAATTTTCGGTAATTTCATAAAAATTAAAACAACTTTCGAACTTTATGTTTTTTGGAAATTACAGTTGACATTTTCGGGATGAAATAGTATCATATCACTTGTGGTCAGCAGACGAAAGTGCCTGAGACCACGAAAAACAGAAATGCGGAAGTGTCGGAACTGGCAGACGAGCAAGACTAAGGATCTTGTAGCTTTCGAGCTGTGTGGGTTCAAGTCCCATCTTCCGCATTGAAATCACCGTTAAAATCCCTTGGCTTCAAGGGATTTTTTGTTTAAACAGTACAGAAAATGTGCTATAAAGTATCTATACAAAAACCAGGGAGATAATAACATGAAAAAACTTATATTGGCAGTTCTTCTGACAGCAGCTGCATGCATATCGGGATGTACCGGAGAAGAACAGGACAGCGCAGATAAGGCGGGCGCATCCACTACAGAACAGGTAGATCAGGCGGCGAACGAGGCAAAGGAAGCCCTCGGTGATTCCGTGACGCTTCCAAGCGAGTCTGTAGTAAAGGTGATGGCTGATACCTGGTACGTTGCGGGAAGCGATGACGTCTATGTCATGAAAGAGGATGGAACCGGGACGAAAAACGGAGAGCCGTTTACTTTTGAATGCGGTTTTGATGATGAGAATCACATTACGCTCCATATCGTTATGACAGATACAGAGGAAGAAGAACTCTATGCGCTTTCAACAGATACGACAGGGTATGGAGTCAATCTGACATCACTGGACGGAGGAGATGACCTCCTGCTCCTGCCTGCAGATATTACACTTCTCGATCTGTCCGATGAGCGTGCATCGGCGATTCCGGGAAAGTGGTCTGACGGAAATGGAAATACATATACTTTTAAAGACGACAATACCATGGTGATCGACGATTCCGAGACAGAAACGAAAGGGACCTACAGTGTTGCGGAAAATTCAGAAGGGACGTGCCTTCTCAAAATAGTGGTTGAGGGCGGAGCGCTGGAATTCGAATATAACCTGAATGCAGATGGTACAGAGATGGACCTGCAGAGTCCGGGGACAACGACAGTCCATCACTGGACAAAAGAGTGAAATAATAAACCGGGATACAAAAGAATAGAGAAAATTTTGGAAAAGGAAGAGTCTTACAGGGATTTTTCCTTTTTTGCTCTAATTTATATGGTATAATGACAATAATTTAAAGAAACCCGTCAATAATATCAGAATAAGGGAGCGGAGGAAAAGATATGTTAGAAAAAGTGGATCTGACAAAGAAATTGTCAAAAGAAGAGTATAAGGAAAAGATGGAGCATCTCGAAGTACGTCTCGGACAGCTTCAGCGGCGGTGCAAAGAGCTGGGAATTCCGGCGCTGATCGTATTTGAAGGATTCGGAGCCGCGGGAAAAGGCCTTCAGATCGGTTATCTTATCCAGAGTATGGACCCCAGAGGATTTCAGGTGTTTCCGATCAAAAACGAGACGGAGGAAGAGCGGATGCACCCGTTCATGTGGAGATTCTGGACCAAGACGCCTGCACGGGGAAGGATTGCGATCTTTGACGGAAGCTGGTACCGGCGTGTGCTCATCGACCGGTTTGAGAAGAGAACGAAAGAAAAAGAAATCCCGGATGCTTTTCACTCTATCAACTCTTTTGAGGAGCAGCTCGCAGATGACGGAAATGTGATCATCAAACTGTTCCTGGATATCGACCAGAAGGAGCAGAAAAAGAGGTTTGACAAACTTGCCAAAAACAAAGAGACTGCGTGGCGGGTGACTCAGGGAGATATCGAGCGCAATGCGAGATACGGCGAGTATGCGGATATGATGGAGGACATGCTCTTTAAAACGGATACGGACTATGCACCATGGACGATCATTGAATCCATGGATCGGAGATTTGCCACGGTAAAGATCTATACAACTGTTATCAAGGCAATGGCGGATCAGATTGAGAAAGTTGAAAAGCAGAAAGCAGAGGAGAAGGCTGCGGCTGAGGCAGTGAAAGAGGGGGAGACTCTGGAAGCGTCGATCGTGGCCCGTGAGGCTGACAGAGAGATGAAGGAGCTTCAGGTGTCCATTCTCTCCAAGGCGGATCTGTCACTGAAATATACCAGAGAAGAGTACAAAGAGAAACTCAAGAAGCTTCAGAAAAAGATCGAGAAACTGCATGGTGAGCTGTATCGCAGGAGGATTCCGGTAGTCCTCGGATTTGAGGGCTGGGATGCGGGAGGAAAAGGAGGAGCTATCAAGAGGCTGACCCAGAAAATGGATCCGCGCGGATACGTGGTGAATCCGACGGCATCTCCCAATGATATAGAGAAAGCTCATCATTATCTGTGGCGGTTCTGGAGAGCCATGCCCAAAGACGGTCATGCGGCGATTTTTGACCGGACATGGTACGGGCGCGTCATGGTGGAGCGCATTGAAGGATTCTGTACAAAAGAAGAGTGGCAGAGAGCGTACAAAGAGATCAACGATATGGAGAAGGATCTGCACGATGCCGGAGCCATTGTGATCAAATTCTGGATGCATATCGATAAGGATGAACAGGAGAGGAGATTTAAAGAACGCCAGGAAAATCCGGAGAAACAGTGGAAGATCACGGATGAAGACTGGAGAAATAGGGAGAAGTGGGATCAATATGAGGATTCCGTCAATGAGATGCTCCTGCGCACATCCACAGATTATGCTCCGTGGATCGTCGTGGAAGGAAACGATAAATATTATGCCAGAGTGAAAGTGCTCAATACAGTGGTGAAGGCTATTGAGGCAAGGCTGAAGGAAAAATAAGATTCGGCCTGTTGCGATTCATTGAGTGAAAAGGAGTGTGCCATCTATGACGATCAGGGAACAGCTTGAAGCGAGGGAAGAAGAGTATTTAAGTCCTTATGCCACGTTGAGCCGGAATTCAAAAGGGCGTGAGCGTGAGGAACCACAGTGTGATATCCGCCCGGTCTTTCAGAGAGACCGGGACCGGATCCTGCACTGCAAGGCATTTCGGCGTCTGAAACAGAAGACACAGGTCTTTCTTCTTCCGAAAGGAGACCATTACAGGACCCGTCTGACACATACGCTGGAGGTGTCTCAGAATGCGAGGACTATCGCCAAGGCGCTCAGGCTGAATGAGGATCTCGTAGAAGCTATCGCGCTGGGGCATGATCTGGGGCACACTCCTTTTGGTCATGCCGGAGAGAAAGCACTTAACAATGTATATAAGTTCTCACACAACATTCAGAGTGTGCGTGTTGTGGAGAGGCTTGAAAAACAGGGGAGGGGACTGAATCTGACCTGGGAAGTGCGGGACGGGATCCTGAACCATAAGACGGCCGGAAATCCGCATACTCTGGAGGGGAAGGTGCTGCGTCTCTCTGACAAGATCGCTTATATTTACCACGACATGGACGACGCTATCCGGGGCGGAATACTGACAGAGGCAGATATTCCGCCGGAGCTCCGGAAGGTTCTGGGCGGTTCTTGCAGGGAGCGCCTGGACACCATGGTACATGATGTGATCATCAACAGTATGGACCGGCCGGAAATCTGCATGTCTGAGCCGGTGGACAGAGCGATGCATGATCTGCGCAGGTTCATGTTTGAGAACGTCTATCTTAATCCCAAGGCGAAGGGGGAGGAAGATAAGGCGGTACATATGATCGAGCAGCTTTTTGATTACTATGTGAAACATCTTGAACTGCTGCCGGAGCAGTATCTTGAATCCATATCTGAGCCTGACAACAGCAGGGAGCGGGTCGTATGTGATTACATTGCCGGAATGACGGATTCCTATGCCGTGAAAAAATTTGAAGAATTTTTTGTACCGGAATCGTGGAAAATTTAAAGGATAAAAAAAACTTTTGTCGAATATATAAAATAGGGTATTCTTTTTAGGGAGGCAGACATGTACTATTCAGAAGAGCTGATAGAAGAGATAAGATCGAGAAATGATATAGTAGATGTGATTTCCGGTTATGTAAGACTGCAGAAGAAAGGCAGCTCTTATTTCGGACTCTGTCCCTTTCACAATGAAAAGTCGCCTTCTTTTTCGGTGAGCAGACAGAAACAGATGTATTACTGCTTTGGATGCGGAGCAGGTGGAAATGTCTATACGTTCCTGATGGAGTATGAGAACTTTTCTTTTGTGGAAGCAGTGAAATATCTGGCGGACAGAGCAGGGATCGAACTTCCGGAGGTGGAATACTCGAAAGAGGCAAAAGAAAAAGCAGATCTGAGGGCATCGATCCTTGAGGTGAACAAGCTGGCTGCAAAGTACTATTATGTGCAGCTCAAATCAGAACGAGGCAAGGCAGCTTATACATATTTAAAGGACAGAAAACTTTCAGATGAGACCATTACCGCATTCGGTCTCGGCTATTCCAACAAGTTCAGTGATGATCTGTATAAATATCTCAGAAAGAAGGGATACAGTGAAGAACTGATCCGGCAGGCGGGGCTTATCAATACGGATGAGAAACAGGGCGTTTACGACAAGTTCTGGAACAGAGTGATGTTTCCCATTATGGATGTGAACAGCAGGGTCATAGGATTCGGGGGAAGAGTCATGGGCGATGCCAAGCCCAAGTATCTGAATTCTCCGGAGACGCCGGTGTTTGACAAAAGCCGGAATCTGTACGGACTGAACCGGGCCAGGACTTCAAGGAAACCGTATTTTCTTCTGTGTGAAGGATATATGGATGTGATCGCACTCCATCAGGCGGGATTTACAAATGCGGTTGCGTCTCTTGGAACGGCGCTCACTCCGGGACATGCATCTCTTATCAAGAGGTATGTGCGGGAGGTGTATCTTACATATGACAGCGACGATGCGGGGACAAGAGCGGCGCTGCGTGCAGTTCCGATCCTGCGTGACGCAGGGATCTCTGCAAAAGTGATCCGGATGGACCCGTATAAAGATCCTGATGAATTTATCAAGAATCTGGGCGCAGAAGAGTATGAGAAGAGGATCAGCGAAGCCAGAAACGGGTTCATGTTCAGTATTGACATGCTTTCCAGAGATTACGATATGGGATCCCCGGAAGGAAAGACAGCTTTCTTTCGGGAGACGGCAAAGCGTCTGATGTCATTTGAAGATGAGCTGGAGCGGAGCAACTACATTGACGCAGTGGCTTCTGAGTATGGAGTCAGAAGAGAAAGTCTGGAAAAGCTTGTGGCAAAGACCGCAGTAAGCTCCGGCCTGGTCAAACCGGCAGTACGCCCCCGCAGGGCGGAAGGGAAAGAAAAGCAGAAGGAGGACGGCACCCTTACTTCTCAGAAGATTCTCCTGACCTGGCTGATCGATGACGCGTCCCTTTTTGAAAAGATCAGTCACCTTGTGACTCCGGATGATTTTACCGAGGACCTGTACCGCACTGTTGCACAGCTTCTGTATGAACAGAGAAAAAACGGGGAACTGAATCCGGCAAAGATTCTGGATCACTTCACAGAGGAAGAGGAACACCGTGAGGCGGCGGCCCTTTTCAATACAAGGATCAGAGAACTGAAGACAAAAGAAGAGAGAGAACAGGCCCTCAAGGAGACTATAATCCGGGTCAAGACAAACAGCATTGATTACCGGACGCTTCACCTGGCTCCTACTGACATGGCAGGACTTCAGCATCTGATGGAGGAAAAACGAAAGCTTGAGGACCTGAGGAAACTGCATATTTCTATTGATTGAGGATAAAATAAAACAAGATAGCCTGCGCTCGCGCGCCGGCGAAGGAAGGATGGACACATGGAAGAGAACACACAGAAATTTCTGGAAAGAATGAAAGAACTGGTTGCGCTGGGGAAAAAGAAAAAAAGCGTGCTGGAAATTCAGGAGATCAATGATTTTTTCAATGATATGGAACTGAATGCCGATCAGATGGAAAAAGTGTTCGATTATCTGGAAGCAAACAATATCGATGTGCTGCGGATCAGCAGTGATGCAGATGATGACGCCGACATAAACATTGATGCGATCATATCTGATGAAGAGGAAGTTGATATGGAGAATATCGACCTTTCTGTTCCGGAAGGCGTCAGCATTGAAGACCCGGTCCGCATGTACCTGAAGGAGATCGGTAAAGTGCCTCTTCTGAGTGCGGAGCGCGAGATTGAACTGGCAAAGAGAATGGAAGAGGGAGACGAAGAGGCGAAGAAAGAACTTGCCGAGGCAAACCTCCGCCTTGTCGTCAGTATTGCAAAGCGTTATGTGGGCAGAGGGATGCTTTTCCTTGACCTGATCCAGGAAGGAAATCTGGGACTGATCAAGGCGGTGGAAAAGTTTGATTACCACAAGGGATATAAATTCAGCACATATGCTACCTGGTGGATCCGTCAGGCGATCACAAGAGCGATCGCAGATCAGGCGAGAACAATCCGTATTCCGGTCCATATGGTTGAGACGATCAACAAGTTGATCCGGGTGTCAAGGCAGCTGCTTCAGGAACTGGGAAGAGAGCCTCTTCCGGAAGAGATCGCGAAAGAGCTGGACATGCCTGTCGAAAGAGTGCGTGAAATCCTGAAGATTTCCCAGGAGCCGGTGTCCCTTGAAACTCCGATCGGCGAGGAAGAGGACAGCCATCTGGGTGACTTTATCCAGGATGACAATGTCCCTGTACCTGCGGAGGCAGCGGCACAGACGCTCCTAAAAGAACAGCTTGACGAGGTGCTGGATACTCTGACTGAGAGGGAACAGAAAGTTCTGCGTCTGCGTTTCGGAATGAATGACGGACGGGCACGTACTCTTGAGGAAGTGGGAAGAGAGTTTGATGTGACAAGAGAACGTATCCGTCAGATCGAGGCCAAGGCGCTCCGGAAACTCCGTCACCCGAGCCGAAGCAGAAAACTTCGGGACTATCTCGACTAGAAAGGAATCCGGGCTTGAAAATATGGAATTATCAAAGAGACTACAGGCGGTCGCAGATCTTGTGACCGCCGGATATATGACTGCCGATATCGGCACGGATCATGCCTATATTCCTATTTATCTGATCGAAAACGGCCGGATCCCGGGAGCTGTCGCGGCGGATGTGAACCGCGGACCTCTGGAGCGGGCAAGATTCAATGTGACTGAAAACGGAATGAATGACCGGATCGACCTGAGGATTTCGGACGGCTTTTCAGCAATACACCCCGGGGAAGTACGGTCAGCCGTGATCGCCGGGATGGGCGGTGCGCTTATGGTACGTATCCTGACAGAAGGGGCGGAGACAGTGAAGATGCTGGATGAATGTATCCTTCAGCCCCAGTCGGAGATAGAAAAAGTGAGGACCTTTCTGCTTCAGGAAGGTTTTTTGTTTCTGGATGAAGTCATGGTTGAGGAAGACGGAAAATATTATACGGCGATGAAAACCGTTCCCGGGAATGGCACCGACGGGAAAGAGACAGCCGGGTGGAACGAGCCGGAACTGAGATACGGCAGACTGCTGCTCGAGAAAAGAGATCCGGTCCTTCGAAGTTTTCTGGAGCGGGAACTGAGATTGAAAAGAGAGATCCTTGATTCTCTGGAAAAGAAGGAATCCGACAGGATCGCACAGAGAAAGGCACAGTTGAAACAAGAGATTGAATATGCGGAGAAAGGGATGGAATATTATGCTTTGTAAAGAAATTATGCGGGTGATCGAAGCAACTTATCCAACAACAGCAGCGCTTGATTTTGACAATGTGGGGCTTCTTGCCGGAAGAGCCGGCAAAGAGGTGAACCGTGTCTATCTTGCCCTTGACGCCACAGATGCGGTGATCGACAGGGCACTGGAAGCCGGAGCGGACATGCTCATCACTCATCATCCGCTCATTTTTTCACCTCTGAAAAAAATAAACGATGAAGACTTTATAAGCAGGAGAATCCTGAAACTGATCCGGAATGATATTTCCTATTATGCAATGCATACCAATTATGATGTCCTTGGAATGGCGGAACTTTCTGAGAAGATCCTTGGGATCAGAGATACGGAAGTCCTTGATGAGACCATGGAGGACACGGAAGGAAATAAGGAAGGAATCGGAAGAGTGGGCACTCTGGAATCTCCTATGACTCTGGAGGAATGCTGCGTCTATGTGAAGCATAAACTGAATCTGGGCAGTATCAAAGTATTCGGTGATATGGATAAGAAGGTGCAGAGGCTGGCGGTTTCTCCGGGATCAGGAAAGACTGCCATAGCCGCCGCCCTCAAAAAAGGAGCGGATGTCCTGGTAACCGGGGACATCGGGCATCATGACGGCATTGACGCTGTGGAGCAGGGCCTTTCCGTCATTGATGCGGGACATTACGGGACGGAATATATTTTTATCGATGATATGAAACGGTTTCTGAATGAGAAGCTTCCTGTTCTGGAAGTGATGACAGAACCGGTTATCCATCCGTTTCAGGTGATCTGAGACAGGGGAAAGGGAGGCGAGGCATGGAAGGAAAAAAATGCAGCGTAATAGTTGACGGAATGAAAAGGGATTATGAGCCCGGGACCACGTATCAGCGGATCGCGGAGGATGTGCAGAAAGATTATCCGCATCAGATCGTCCTTGCCTATGTTGACGGACACCGTCTTCAGGAACTGAGAAAAACTGTGGAAAGTGACTGCAGTATCCGGTTTGTCACTACGGCAGAAAAGATCGGCCATGAGACTTATAAAAGAAGCCTTTGTTTTCTGCTCGTGAAAGCAGTGCATGACATAGGGGGACATGAGAATATCCAGCGGGTAAGGATCCATTTCTCTGTGGATAAGGGATATTACTGTACTGTGGACGGGAAGGTCTGCATAGATCAGCAGTTTCTGGACCGCGTTGCTGCCAGGATGCGTGAACTTTCAGAGGAGAGGGCTCCGATCGGAAAGAGGTCGATCCATACAGATGAAGCAGTGGAACTCTTTCACCGCCATGGAATGTATGACAAGGAAAAACTCTTCCGATACCGCCGTGTCTCAAAAGTAAATATCTATAATATCAATGAATTTGAAGACTATTATTATGGGTATATGGTTCCGGATGCCGGATGCCTGCGCTATTTCTCGCTTCACCTTTATGACGAAGGATTTGTTATCCAGATGCCGACCCGGGAAGAGCCGGAAAAGGTTTCTGAATTCACGCCCAGCCCGAAACTTTTCCAGGTATTAAAAGAATCTCTGGCATGGGGAGATCTTCAGGAAATAGATACGGTCGGTGCGCTTAATGATATGATCACCCACTCGGATATGAGAGAGGTAGTCCTGGTACAGGAAGCATACCAGGAGAGAAAGATCGGAGAGATCGCTTCACAGATCGCAGAAAGGCCGGAGACAAAGTTTGTATTGATAGCAGGACCATCTTCCTCCGGAAAGACGACATTTTCCCACAGACTTTCCATTCAGCTGAGAGCAAATGGATTAAAGCCTCATCCCATTGCGGTAGATAATTATTTTGTTGACAGGGAGCATACGCCGAGAGATGCGGACGGCAATTACAACTTTGAATGCCTTGAGGCAATCGACATCGAGAAATTTAATGATGATATGAAGAATCTTCTCGCCGGAAAAGAAGTACACCTTCCGATCTTCAACTTTAAAACAGGAAAAAGAGATTATGAGAGAATCCCCAAAAAGCTGGGAGAAAACGATATCCTTGTGATCGAAGGCATTCATTGCCTGAACCCCAAACTGACGGAAATGCTCAATGACGAGAACAAGTTCCGGATCTATATCAGTGCCCTGACTCAGATCAATATTGATGAGCATAATCGTATCCCTTCTACTGATGGAAGGCTGATACGCAGACTTGTCAGGGATGCCAGAACAAGAGGGGCTTCTGCCATGCGCACGATCGGTATGTGGCCTTCCGTGCGCCGTGGAGAGGAGGAGAATATCTTTCCTTTCCAGGAGGAAGCGGATGTGATGTTCAATTCATCGCTTCTGTATGAACTCGCTGTACTCAAACAGTATGTAGAACCGCTTCTCTTTGCAGTGGACAGAGATTCGGAAGAGTATCTGGAAGCGAAACGTCTTTTGAAGTTTTTCGACTATTTTGTAGGAATAGGGAGTGAGTATGTGCCGACGAACTCTCTGCTCAGAGAATTTATCGGCGGCGGTTGTTTCCACGTCTGAGAAAAAATATTTTCGGGATATTCTTTGCAGAAAGAGTAAGAATAATACCGGCAGTTCGTCTTTTACAGATGAACTGCCGGTATATTTTTACTGATATATTTTTTTGATATTGTCCATTTTTGATACGGCATTCTGCAGTAACAGATCTGCGAGAGTGACGGCGGTCATGGATTCGATGACAACAACCGCTCTGGGAACGATGACCGGGTCATGCCTGCCATGGATAGAAATTTCGATATCTTCGCCGGATTCATTTACCGTATTCTGTGTTTTCGCAATGGAAGAGGTCGGCTTTACCGCGGCCCGGAGGATCAGCCTGGACCCGTCGCTCATACCGCCGAGTGTTCCGCCGGAATGATTTGTCTTCTTACACACCTTTCCGTCTTTCATATAGAAAGGATCGTTATTACGGCTTCCAACGGAAGCGGATGCGGCGAACCCGTCGCCGATCTCCACTCCTTTTACCGCGCCGATAGACATAACAGCCTGCGCCAGAAGCGCATCAAGCTTATCAAAAACAGGTTCGCCGATTCCGACAGGAAGCCCGTCGGCAATGCATTCCACAATTCCTCCGCAGGAGTCGGTCTGGGCCATCAGGGAAGAGACATACTCTCCGGCCTTTTCTGCGATCGAATTGTTTGGCATATAGAAGCTGTTTTCTGTGATCTCAGAAAAATTGTAATCTTTTTCATCCACTGTATAGGGACCGATCGCCTTTGTGTAAGCGCGGAGGGTGATCCCTATTTCTTCAAGCAGTTTTGAAGCCACAGCTCCGGCGGCAACCCGTCCGATCGTCTCCCTCCCGGAAGATCTTCCGCCTCCCCGGTAATCGCGGAATCCGTATTTTTCCCTGAAAGGGAAGTCAGCGTGTCCGGGACGGTAGGATACGGCGATATTTCCATAATCCTTTGATCTCTGATCCTGGTTTCTTACAAGAAGCGAGATCGGTGTACCGGTTGTCTTTCCTTCGAAAACACCGGACAGGATCTCGACGGAGTCCGCCTCATTCCTTCTTGTGGTATATTTGCTCTGACCGGGCCTGCGCCGATCCAGAAAACGCTGTATATTTTCTTCTGCGAGAGGAATTCCTGCCGGGCATCCGTCGATCACAACGCCTACGCCCGGACCGTGAGATTCGCCCCATGTGGTGATGCGGAATAATTTGCCAAATGATGAACCACTCATAAAATTCTCCTTTCAATTATTGCTTCTTCACAAACATATTCTAACATTATATAGGATGAAGGGAAGATGTGCAAGAGACAGGAGAATGGAAGACGTGATGAATCAGGAAAATGTTACAAGATGCAGGGAGATTCTTAAGAAATAATTAACTGTACATTTGAAAAGTTTCGTAATATAATGTTTTCTGGATATTAAGATGTAGAGGGAGAATTGTTATGAGTAATGATAAGGAAGAAAAAAAGTCTGACAGCTTTACTCCGGAAGAACCTGAAACTGAAATACGCGATGATAAGGAAAATATCCACAGAGAATCCGTGATGGAAGACCAGAGCGAGGCTCAGGCAGCAATGCCGGACGATGACGCGGAAGACGCTGATGATACCGCAGAGAAGATACCGGATGATGATGCGGAAGAGATCGATGAGACCGTAGAAGAGATACAGGATGATGCGGAAGAGGGCGATGATACCGCAGAAGATGATATACAGGATGATGCGGAGAACGATGATACCGCAGAAGACATACAGGATGATAATACAGAACGTGAGGACGAGGCAGATAAAATGTCAGAAAGTACAAAAAAGAAGACCAGAAGAAGACGACGCAGAAAAGGAAATATGGGAAAGAAACCATGGATCATTGCAGGCAGTATTGTAGGTGCGCTTGTGGTGATATACCTTGGTATTTCTGCATTTTTTATCGGTCACTTCTATATAGACACAGAGATAAACGGGCAGGACTTTTCCGGGAAAAGCGTCAGTGACGTGGAGAACTACATAAAAGAACAGGTGCAGGACTATGAACTGACGATCATCGAACAGAACAATGAAAAAGATGTGATCAAAGGCTCAGATATTTCTCTGACTTATAAGGAGAATGATGATATCCAGAAAGCGATGGATGCCCAGAACCCGCTTCTGTGGCCGAAAGCTTTCTTTTCAGTAAGCTCTACAAACGTGACGATTGACGTAGGATATGATCAGGACGCACTGAACACAAAGATCCAGGAAGTGAAAGCGGTAACCCAGGAACAGACGGATCCGGTTTCGGCCTATCCGAAATTCGACGGCGACTCTTTTGTCGTGGAACCTGAGGTTTATGGAACTGCTGTCAATATGGATGTGTTCACACAGAAAGTTGCAGAGTATATTACTCAGTTTAAGACAGAACTGAATATGATGGATGAAGAATGCTATGTGATGCCAAAATATACTTCTGATTCACCGGAGGTACAGAAGGCATGTGATGCAATGAATCAGTACTGCAAGGCAAGTATTACCTATACTATGGAAGATGAGAATGTGGTCGTAGATAAGGAACTTATCTCCACCTGGCTGAAATATGACGACAATATGCAGGTCAGTCTCGATGAAGATGCGGTAAGGAAATGGATGAGAGAGTTCGGTAAAAAATACGATACGGTTGGGACCACAAGATCCATTACGACTCCAAATGGAAAAACAGTGGATGTTTCCGGTGGAACATACGGCTGGTCCGTTGATGAGGATTCGGAGACAAAGACGCTTATCAACAGTATAAAAAACGGAGAAGTGACAGAAAAGACGCCGGCATATGTCCAGGAAGCAGCATCCCATTCTGAGCAGGACTGGGGAACTACTTATGCGGAAGTGGATCTGACAGATCAGCATATGTGGTACATTGTGGATGGATCCGTGGCGTTTGAGGCGGATGTGGTGACCGGTCTTCCGACACCGGAGAGGGAGACTCCGTCAGGAGTTTATTCAATCCTGGAGCTGAAACGTGACAAGACACTTGTAGGCGAGACAGATCCGGCGACCGGTAAGCCGATCTACGAGACTCCGGTATCCTACTGGATGCGTGTGACATGGACAGGAGTCGGCTTCCATGATGCTACATGGCAGTCTTCTTTCGGTGGAAACAGATATCAGACTTACGGATCCCATGGATGTATCAACATGTCCTATGACGATGCAGCCACACTGTACAGCATGCTGAGCATTGGAACTCCGGTGGTCATGCACTATTAAAAAATATCCGGACAGATGGGCTGAGATAAAAGCACGGAAAAGCCGGAAACGATAAATATAGACAGGATGTAATTACAAATGTATGAACTGATAAAAAAAGACGGGCAGGCAAAAAGAGGAAGACTGCATACAGTACACGGCACCATTGAGACTCCGGTGTTTATGAACGTGGGAACAGCAGCCGCCATAAAAGGGGCGGTATCTACCGATGACCTGAGACAGATCAAGACGCAGGTGGAACTTTCCAATACGTATCATCTTCATGTCAGACCCGGTGATGAGATCGTAAAGAAACTGGGCGGCCTGCACAGGTTTATGAACTGGGACAAGCCGATACTGACGGATTCCGGGGGATTTCAGGTCTTTTCACTTGCGTCTCTGCGCAAGATCAAAGAGGAAGGGGTTCATTTTCATTCTCATATTGACGGGAGAAAGATCTTTATGGGGCCGGAGGAGAGTATGCAGATCCAGTCCAATCTGGCCTCTACCATTGCCATGGCATTTGACGAATGTCCTTCCAGTGTGGCGGATAAAAAATATATGGCAAATTCTGTTGCGAGAACTACACGTTGGCTGAAACGCTGCAAGGCCGAAATGGCGAGACTGAATTCTCTGGCGGATACGATCAATCAGCATCAGCTTCTCTTCGGTATCAATCAGGGAGGCGTTTACGAGGATATCCGTATCGAGCACGCACAGCAGATCAGGGAACTTGATCTGGACGGATATGCCGTCGGAGGGCTTGCTGTCGGAGAGAGTCATGAAGAGATGTATCGGATTCTGGATGCTGTTGTTCCGCAGCTCCCCCAGGACAAGCCGACTTATCTGATGGGAGTCGGGACACCGGCGAATATCCTTGAGGCAGTGGACAGAGGAGTGGATTTCTTCGATTGTGTGTATCCGTCACGAAACGGCAGACATGGACACGTGTATACAAATCATGGAAAGATGAACCTTTTCAATGCGAAATATGAACTTGACGACCGGCCGATAGAGGAAGGATGCGGCTGTCCTGCATGCAGAAGCTACAGCAGAGCATATATCCGGCATCTTCTGAAGGCCAAAGAGATGCTTGGCATGCGGCTGTGTGTTCTGCACAATCTGTATTTTTACAATACGATGATGGAGGAGATCAGAGACGCTATTGATGCGGGAGAATTCAGCGCATATAAAAGACGCAAGCTGGAAAAACTTTCTCAAAAGTCTTGAAGATTCGCCGATTTTTGTGTATAGTATTCTTATTGTGTAACATAACGAGTTAGGAGGAAAATACACTATGGATATGATAGGCATTATCGTGCTTTATGTTGTCGTGCTCGGCGGAATGTGGTTCCTGCTGATGCGCCCGCAGAAGAAAGAGCAGAAGAGAGTTCAGGCAATGCTCTCAACTATGGAGGTAGGAGATACGGCGCTGACGACAAGCGGATTCTACGGAGTGATCATTGATATCACAGACGACGATGTTATCGTCGAGTTTGGAAATAATAAGAACTGCCGTATTCCGATGCAGAAATCAGCGATCGCACAGATCGAGAAACCGAACGCAGAGTAAAATAAAGTGAAACAGGGATTGGAGAAACGACTGATCAGTCGGAACATCCGGTCCCTTTTTGTTTTATGTAAGAATTTTGAATAAAAATCTGCATATTTTGCGTAAAGTTATGATGTGGATTTTAGAGTGCCCTCTATTTTTTAAGCCGAACTACTTGAAAGAATGCACAAAATGAGGTATGATTAAAAATAGCATTTTTTACATTTGGAGGGATGAGCGGATATGGAGATGAAAATCGGAGTTATAAAAGGAGACGGGATCGGTCCGGAGATTGTCGATGAGGCGATGAAAGTCCTGGATAAGACTGCGGAAGTGTACGGTCATTCGATCAATTATACACAGCTTCTTATGGGAGGAGCCTCTATTGACGTGAACGGGGTACCGCTTACAGATGAGACACTTAAAGCAGCGAAAGAGAGCGATGCGGTGCTTATGGGATCGATCGGCGGAGATGCGAAGACATCTCCATGGTATCAGCTCGAACCATCCAAACGTCCGGAGGCGGGACTGCTCGCCCTGAGAAAGGGACTGAACCTTTTTGCAAATCTGAGGCCTGCAGTGCTCTATGAGGATCTCAAGGGCGCCTGCCCTCTGAAGGAAGAGATCGCGGACCGCGGTTTCGACATGATGATCATGAGGGAGCTGACAGGCGGTCTGTATTTCGGGAAACGCAGTACAGAAAAAGTGGACGGCGTCCTGACGGCGAGAGATGAACTTACATATAATGAGAATGAGATCAGAAGGATCGCAAAACGCGCCTTCGATATTGCGATGAAGCGCAGAAAGAAAGTGACAAGCGTGGATAAGGCAAATGTGCTCGACTCATCCAGACTCTGGCGGAAGGTTGTCGAGGAAGTGGCGGCAGATTATCCGGAAGTTACGCTGGAACATATGCTCGTGGACAACTGCGCGATGCAGCTTGTCAAGGATCCGGCACAGTTTGATGTGATCCTGACGGAAAACATGTTCGGGGATATCCTTTCTGACGAGGCGAGCATGGTGACAGGATCTATTGGAATGCTGGCTTCCGCAAGTCTGAACGAGACGAAGTTCGGTCTGTATGAGCCCAGTGGCGGCTCGGCACCGGATATTGCAGGAAAAGGGATCGCAAACCCGATTGCCACGATACTTTCTGCTGCAATGATGCTGAGATATTCTTTCGATCTTGATAAGGAAGCCGATGCGATAGAAAAAGCGGTTTCAGAAGTCCTGAGCAAAGGATACCGCACGATCGACATCATGTCGGAAGGAAAAACACAGATCGGTACACAAGAGATGGGAGACCGGATCTGCGAGTGTATCAGATAGGCTTTATGAGATATGTTTTATATATAGAAAGAGAGGTTGCTTAAGATGAGAAGTGATACAGTAAAAAAAGGGGTACAGCAGGCTCCCCACCGTTCCCTGTTCAATGCACTTGGCATGACTCAGGAAGAACTGGACAGACCGCTGATCGGAGTAGTAAGTTCCTATAATGAGATCGTGCCGGGACATATGAACCTGGATAAGATCACAGAAGCAGTAAAAATGGGGGTTGCGATGGCAGGAGGAACACCGATCGTTGTTCCGGCGATCGCCGTGTGCGATGGTATTGCCATGGGACATATCGGAATGAAATACTCTCTTGTCACAAGAGATCTGATCGCGGATTCTACGGAAGCTCTGGCGATGGCGCATCAGTTTGACGGGCTTGTCATGATCCCCAACTGTGATAAGAATGTGCCCGGTCTTCTTATGGCTGCGGCCCGTGTGAATATTCCGACTATCTTTGTCAGCGGAGGTCCGATGCTCGCCGGACATGTGAAAGGCGGAAAGACCAGCCTTTCCAGCATGTTTGAGGCTGTGGGTGCACATGCTGCCGGAAAGATCAACGATGAAGAACTCTGCGAATATGAAAATAAGGCATGTCCGACCTGCGGTTCCTGTTCCGGCATGTACACGGCGAACAGCATGAACTGTCTTACAGAAGCGCTGGGAATGGGACTTCGCGGAAACGGTACGATCCCTGCGGTATATTCTGCAAGGATCCAGCTTGCAAAGCACGCGGGAATGCAGGTCATGGAACTGGTCAGAAAGAATATACGTCCGAGAGATATCATGACAGAGGATGCCATCCTGAACGCTCTGACGGTTGATATGGCTCTTGGGTGTTCTACCAACAGCATGCTTCACCTTCCGGCGATCGCTCACGAGATCGGCATGGATTTTGAGATTGACTTTGCAAATACGATCAGTGAGAAGACGCCGAACCTCTGCCATCTTGCGCCTGCGGGACATACATATATCGAAGACCTTAACGAGGCAGGCGGAGTCTACGCCGTAATGAATGAATTAAATAAGAAAGGACTGCTGCATACAGACTGCATGACAGTGACCGGAAAGAACATCGGGGAGAATATCGCCGGCTGTGAGAACAAGAATCCGGAAGTGATCCGCCCGATTGACAATCCGTATTCTGAGACCGGAGGACTTGCAGTGCTCAAAGGAAATCTGGCGCCTGACGGAAGCGTTGTGAAACGTTCCGCTGTCTGTGATGAGATGCTCGTGCACGAGGGACCGGCAAGGATCTTTGAGAGTGATGAAGAAGCGACGGCAGCGATCAAATCAGGAAAGATCAATCCAGGGGATGTTATCGTCATCCGCTACGAAGGACCGAAAGGCGGTCCGGGGATGAGGGAGATGCTGAACCCGACTTCCGCTATTGCGGGATACGGCCTGGGTTCCACTGTGGCGCTGATCACTGACGGAAGGTTCAGTGGTGCGTCAAGAGGCGCTTCCATCGGTCATGTCTCACCGGAAGCGGCTGTGGGCGGACCGATCGCTCTTGTGGAAGAAGGAGATATCATCAAGATCAATATTCCGGAACTGAAGCTGGAACTGGATATCTCTGATGAAGAGATGGCAGCAAGAAGAGCAAAATGGCAGCCGAGAGAGCCGAAAGTGAAGACAGGATATCTGGCAAGATATGCTTCCATGGTGACATCAGGAAACCGGGGAGCAATCCTTGAAGTTCCGAAAAACAATTAATACGACCAGGAGGAGATGCACCATGCAGTTAAATGGAGCAGAAATTTTAATAGAATGCCTGAAAGAACAGGGAGTGGATACGGTCTTCGGATATCCGGGCGGAGCGATCCTTAATGTATACGACGAACTCTACAAGCATCGCAACGAGATCCGTCATATTCTGACTTCCCATGAGCAGGGAGCTTCCCATGCGGCCGACGGGTATGCGCGGGCTACCGGAAAAGTCGGAGTGTGCCTTGCCACAAGCGGTCCGGGAGCGACCAACCTGGTGACCGGGATCGCAACAGCTTATATGGATTCTATTCCGATCGTCGCCATCACCTGTAATGTGGGTGTGCCGCTGCTTGGAAAAGACAGCTTTCAGGAAATCGACATCACAGGCATCACGATGCCGATCACGAAATATAATTTTATCGTTAAGGATGTGACAAAACTGGCTGACACGATCAGGAAAGCCTTCCGTATCGCAAAAAGCGGAAGACCGGGTCCCGTCCTTATCGATATCCCGAAAGATGTGACGTCCAACGTGACGGAATATATTCGCGAGGAGCCGGGAAAACAGGCGCAGCCTGAATCCTATATCAGCGAGGAAGAAGTGGACCGCGCTGTAGAACTGATCCGGGAATCTACCCGTCCCTATGTATTCGTGGGAGGAGGTGCAGTTCTCTCCGGGGCAAGCGATGAGATCATGGAGTTTGTAAATCTGGTGGATGCTCCGGTGACGGATACTCTGATGGGAAAAGGCGCTTTTCCCGGAACAGACCCGCGCTATACCGGCATGCTTGGCATGCACGGGACGAAAGCATCCAATTACGGAGTTTCCGGATGTGACCTGCTCATCGTATTCGGGGCAAGGTTTAGTGACCGTGTTACAGGAAATACAGAGACGTTTGCCAAAGACGCCAAGATCCTCCAGTTTGATATCGACCCGGCAGAGATCAATAAAAATATCGTGATCGATGCACAGGTGGTAGGAGATATCCGTGCCGCTCTCAGGGAGGTCAACAAAAAGCTGACACAGCAGGATCACCATGAATGGATGGAAACAGTAGAGGGTTACAAGAAAAAGTATCCTCTGAAATACCATCCGGAGGGACTGAGCGGTCCTTTCATAGTGGAGGAAATTTACCGTCAGACAGAGGGCGACGCTCTGATCGTCACAGAGGTCGGCCAGCATCAGATGTGGGCTGCGCAGTATTATAAATATACAAAGCCCGGAACCCTCCTTACATCCGGAGGACTCGGCACAATGGGATATGGTCTGGGCGCTGCTCTCGGCGCAAAGACGGGATGTCCGGAGAAGACGGTAGTCAACATCGCCGGAGACGGATGCTTCCGCATGAATATGAATGAGATCGCGACTGCGGTAAGACACAATATCCCTGTCATTGAAGTGGTAGTGAACAATCATGTCCTGGGAATGGTGCGCCAGTGGCAGGACCTGTTCTATGACGAGAGATATTCTGCGACTGTACTCCGCGATGCAGTGGATTTTGTCAAACTTGCAGAGGCGATGGGAGCGGTCGGGATCCGCGCGGAGACAAGAGAGGAGTTCAGAGATGCTTTTGCGAAGGCTCTCACCCTGAACCGCCCGGTCGTGATAGACTGTCAGATTGACTGTGATGACAAAGTATGGCCGATGGTTGCCCCGGGAGCGACGATCAGCGAAGCCTTCGACGAAGACGATATGAAAAAGGAAAGATAATAAAAAGGATAATAATTGGGAGGTAGTGTAACATGAGCAGAGTATATAATTTTTCGGCAGGACCGGCTGTCCTGCCTGAAGAGGTGCTGAAAGAAGCGGCAGACGAGATGCTGGATTACAGAGGAACCGGAATGTCTGTTATGGAGATGAGCCACCGCTCGAAAGCGTTTGAGGAGATCATCACCACTGCAGAGCAGGATCTCAGGGATCTGATGGGAATTCCGGATAACTATAAGGTGCTTTTCCTTCAGGGAGGAGCTTCCCAGCAGTTCGCGATGATCCCGATGAACCTGATGAAGAACCGGGTTGCGGACTATATCATCACGGGACAGTGGGCGAAAAAAGCGGCGAAAGAAGCTGAAAAGTACGGGAAAGTGAACCGGATAGCATCATCAGAGGACAAAACGTTCTCCTATATTCCGGACTGCTCTGATCTGCCTGTGTCCGAGGATGCAGATTATGTCTATATCTGCGAGAACAATACGATCTACGGCACAAAGTTCAAAAAGCTTCCGAACACAAAAGGAAAGACTCTTGTTGCTGATGTCTCCTCCTGCTTCCTGTCAGAGCCGGTAGATGTGACGAAATATGGCGTGATCTACGGCGGCGTGCAGAAAAATATCGGCCCGGCTGGCGTGGTGATCGTGATCATCCGGGAAGACCTTATTACAGAGGACGTCCTTCCGGGGACACCGACCATGCTCACATATAAGACTCACGCCGATGCAAAATCTCTCTACAATACTCCGCCGGCATACGGAATCTATATCTGTGGAAAAGTGTTCAAATGGATCAAGGCCATGGGCGGTCTGGATGCGATGAAAGAGAGAAATGAGAAGAAGGCGAAGGTCCTTTATGATTTCCTTGATCAGAGCAAACTTTTTAAAGGCACTGTTGTAAAAGAGGATCGTTCCCTTATGAATGTTCCTTTTGTTACAGGCAATGCGGATCTGGATGCCAAGTTTGTAAAAGAAGCGAAGGAAGCCGGCCTTGAGAATCTGAAAGGCCACAGGACAGTAGGCGGAATGCGCGCAAGCATTTATAATGCAATGCCGTATGAGGGTGTTGTGGCACTTGTAGATTTTATGAAAAAATTTGAAGAGGAGAATCTGTAAGATGTATAAATATCATTGCCTTAATCCGATCTCACATGTAGGTCTGGAGCAGTTAGATGAAAACTATGTGAACACAGAAAAAGCAGATGATGCGGACGTCATTCTTGTCAGAAGCGCGAAAATGCATGATATGGAGTTCAGTCCGAACCTGAAGGCGATTGCTCGTGCCGGTGCGGGAGTGAACAATATTCCTCTGGACCGCTGCGCTGAGAACGGGATTGTCGTATTTAATACTCCCGGCGCAAATGCGAACGGGGTAAAGGAACTGGTGATCGCCGGCATGCTTCTCGCGGCAAGGGATATCATCGGAGGTATCCACTGGGTACAGGAACATGAAGAGGACGGTGATCTTGCAAAACTGACGGAGAAGAGTAAAAAGGCTTTCGCCGGGACAGAACTTCTGGGCAAGAAGCTCGGAGTTATCGGACTTGGCGCGATCGGAGTGCTCGTGGCAAATGCCGCCGTACATCTTGGAATGGATGTATATGGGTATGACCCCTATGTATCCGTTGATTCCGCATGGCGACTGTCCAGGAATATCCATCACGCAAAGACGGTTGATGAACTGTACAGAGAGTGTGATTATATTACGATCCATGTGCCGGCGCTGAAGGATACCATCGGGATGATCGATAAAAACGCCATCAGTCTGATGAAAAAGAATGTTGTGATCCTGAACCTTGCCCGCGATACCCTTGTGAACAGCGAGGATATGGTAGACGCACTGGTTTCCGGAGCAGTGAAATGTTATGTGACAGATTTCCCGACACCGGAGATCGCCGGTGTGAAAGGAACGATCGTGATCCCTCATCTTGGAGCTTCCACAGAGGAATCTGAGGATAACTGCGCGAAGATGGCAGCGGAGGAGATACGTGACTTTATAGAAAACGGAAATATCACGCATTCAGTCAATTTCCCGGACTGTGCGCTCGGAGAAAAGGGAGAGAGTCCAAGGATCACGATCCTTCACAAAAACATCCCTAACATGCTGGGGCAGTTTACCACTCTGCTGGCTGACCATGGGATCAATATCGAACTGATGACAAATAAGAGCAGGAAAGAATATGCCTATACCATGATGGATGTGGCGGGAGAGGTGTCTCAGGATGTGATCGACCGGCTTTCAGACGTGGATGGAGTCCTGAAGGTACGTGTTCTGTAATAAGCATTCTGTAATAAGCGTTCCGTAATAAAAAGCAGGTCATGTCTGCTGTTGAGAGATAAAAATCTCGGCGCAGATATGACCTGCTGTATTTTTATGCCTTTTTTTATAAAAATACAGGCAAACTCTAATTCACACTTGACAATAAACGTATTAATGTATACAATCATACGAGAATACAAAAGTGCATAGAGGCTGCATATAAAGATGTCTTATATATCAGCCGGAAACTGTGCGACAGGAGGAAGAGAGATGCAGGACAGAAAAGTATTTTTAAACAATCACACCAATCTGTTGGAACTGGAGGAACACATGTATCCGCTCGTAGATGTGGATACGCCAAATGTTTTCAGAAACCTTTTCCGTTACGATGAAATTCCGAAGATTGCTTTCAATGACAGAATCGTCCCTCATAATATGCCGGATGAGATATGGATCACGGATACCACGTTCCGGGATGGACAGCAGTCCAGAGCCCCTTATTCACCGGAACAGATCGTGACGATCTATGACTACCTGCATCGTCTCGGCGGTCCGAAGGGAAAAATCCGTCAGAGTGAGTTTTTCCTCTACAGCAGCAAAGACAGAGAGGCAGTTTATAAATGTCTTGAGAGAGGATACGAATTTCCGGAGGTTACGAGCTGGATCCGTGCAAGCAAGAAGGACTTTCAGCTTGTCAAAGAGATCGGACTCAAAGAGACGGGAGTTCTGGTGAGCTGCTCGGATTATCACATATTCTACAAATTGAAAATGACGAGAAAACAGGCCATGGAGCATTACCTTTCTGTGATCCGCGACTGCCTGGATACCGGAATTCGTCCGCGCTGTCATCTGGAGGATATAACAAGGTCGGATATCTATGGATTTGTCATTCCTTTCTGTGTGGAACTGATGAAACTGATGGATGAATATAAAATCCCGGTCAAGATACGTGTCTGCGACACAATGGGATACGGAGTTAATTTCCCGGGAGCTGTGATTCCCCGTTCGATACCGGGAATCATCTACGGGCTGATGAAACATGCGGGAGTGCCGAGTGAACTGATCGAGTTCCATGGGCATAACGATTTTTACAAAGCGGTGAACAATTCCACGACAGCATGGCTGTACGGCGCCTGCGGTGTAAACTGTTCACTGTTCGGAATCGGTGAGAGGACAGGAAATACTCCGCTGGAAGCCATGGTATTCGAATATGCTCAGCTAAGAGGGACTCTGGATGGAATGGATACCACGGTCATCACAGAACTGGCCGAGTACTATGAGAAAGAAATCGGATATAAGATCCCGGCGGGCACGCCTTTTGTTGGAAAGAATTTTAATGTCACACGTGCAGGGATCCATGCTGACGGAATGTTGAAGAATGAGGAAATCTACAACATCTTCGATACCGAGAAATTCCTGAACCGTCCGCCTTTTGTTGCCGTATCAAAAACCTCCGGAAATGCAGGCATCGCATACTGGATCAACTCATATTACAAACTTCCGAAGGAAAGACAGGTAGATAAGGGAAGCGAGCTGGTCCAGAAATTAAAAGAATGGGTGGATTCAGAATACGAAGACGGAAGGGTTACGGTCTTGACAGATGAGGAATTAGTTGAGAAAATGGAAAGTGTGTGCGAAGAGCTCCACATAACATTGTAACCGGGAGGGTCTCAAATGGATGATTATCAGGAACATTCCCTTGGGGGACGTGTGTTTCAGAAGATCCGGGAAGATATCCTGAGCGGAAAGTATCAGGAACATGACGAACTGCGGGAAGCAGCTTTGGGGAAAGAACTCGGCGTGAGCCGCACGCCTGTAAGAGAGGCGCTGCGCCAGCTTGAACTGGAAGGACTTGTCACGATCATTCCGAACAGAGGTGCGTACGTGACAGGAATATCGCAGAAAGATATCTGGGATATTTACAGTCTGCGTTCTCTTCTGGAAGGAATGTGCGCCCGCTGGGCAGTGGAACATATTACAGAGGAACAGCTTGATGAACTTGAGGAAATCATCCTCCTGTCTGAATTCCAGCTGAAAAAGGGAAGCGGATTCAGCGCAGAGCAGATTACATCACTGGACGGCCGTTTCCATGCTGTATTATATGAAGCTTCCGGAAGCCGGATCCTGAGCCATGTACTGACGGATTTTCATAATTACGTCCAGTCCGCCAGGAAAAGCTCTGTCATTTCAGAGGACAGGGCGAGAAAATCGATACGTGAGCATAAACAGATCCTTCGGGCAATCCGGGACAGGGATGCTGAAATGGCTGAACAGCTCGCAAACGAACATATCCTGCATGTTATGCAGAACCTGAAGAAACAAGGGTATCAAACAGAATAGTAGGAGGAGACAGAAAATGGAAAAAATTAAGATGACAACTCCGTTGGTCGAAATGGACGGAGATGAGATGACAAGGATTCTGTGGAAGATGATCAAGGAAGATCTTCTTGAGCCTTATATTGATCTGAAGACAGAATACTATGATCTCGGCCTTGAACACAGAAACGAGACAAATGATCAGGTGACCATTGATTCGGCGCTTGCAACAAAAAAATACAAGGTTGCCGTAAAATGCGCGACCATTACTCCGAACGCCGCCCGTATGGAAGAATACGACCTGAAAGAGATGTGGAAGAGCCCCAACGGAACGATCCGTGCCATCCTTGACGGTACCGTATTCCGTGCTCCGATCGTTGTAAAAGGAATTGAGCCCTGCGTAAAGAACTGGAAAAAGCCCATCACGATCGCAAGACATGCTTACGGCGATGTTTACAAGGGAAGCGAGATGAAGATTCCAGGAGCGGGAAAAGTTGAACTTGTCTATACAGCAGAAGACGGAAGCGAGACAAGGGAACTTGTCCATGAGTTTGACGGACCGGGAATTGTTCAGGGTATGCATAATATCAACAAGTCTATCGAAAGCTTTGCAAGAAGCTGCTTTAACTACGCACTGGATACAAAACAGGATCTCTGGTTTGCGACAAAAGATACGATCTCCAAAAAATATGACCATACATTCAAGGATATTTTCCAGGAGATCTTTGACGCAGAATATGCGGAGAAGTTCAAAGAAGCAGGAATTGTTTATTTCTATACACTGATCGATGATGCAGTAGCGCGTGTAATGAAATCCGAGGGCGGATACATCTGGGCATGCAAAAACTACGACGGAGATGTGATGAGCGACATGGTATCTTCCGCGTTCGGTTCCCTTGCCATGATGACTTCCGTACTTGTTTCTCCGGATGGAAATTACGAGTACGAGGCAGCTCACGGTACGGTACAGCGCCACTATTACAAACACCTGAAAGGGGAAGAGACATCTACCAACTCTGTGGCAACCATCTTCGCCTGGACAGGAGCTCTCAGAAAGAGAGGAGAACTTGACGGAAACAAGGAGCTTATGGAATTTGCCGACAGACTGGAGAAAGCGACGATCGACACCATCGAAGCCGGCGAGATGACAAAAGACCTTGCTCTGATCACAACAATTGAGAATCCGACTGTTCTGAACAGTGAAGGATTTATCAAAGCAATCGCGAAGAGGCTGTAATCCCGGATCCGGCGGGAAAACTGCCGGGAGAACATCTCCCGAGATCAGCGGGGGATGTTTTTCAAAAATTTATTCGGGGAGATGACGGGGACGGCTCGGACTCCGTTCCGGAATTCCTGAAATACTAAGAACTCTGCAGACCAGCTAAATACAGATCCTGCAATGGCGCAACTCGTCTTTGGCTCAGACAATCACCATTGCAGGATCTAACGCAGGTCCGCAGAGTTCTAACTATTTCTATGAATTCCTTCAAAGTCGTCCGCTCCATCCCCGCCATCTCCCCGAAAGTTTTTCGAAACCGGCCCCGCTGATCTCTGGTGTGTTCAGATCGGCAGTTTGCCCGGCGGGACGGGAGGGGCTCGCCTGGACGGCGCTGCTCCCTGGGAACGGAAGAGAGAAAGTAAAGCTTCTGAACCTTACGGCAGGAGAAGTGCAGCCGGAGGGAGGTGCCGATTAAAGGCTGTAGAACGACGCCGGTCCTTAGAGCGCGTATTCCGCGCTCTTAGTACCGCTGCGTCGTTCTCCAAGCGAGAGCGGGCCTGCAAGCGGCACCTCCCTCCGGCGGACCTTTTTCTCCTCCGGCGGACCTTATTCTTCCGCCAGCTCTTCCCACAACTCGTAGAGCTCTTCCAGTCTTGTCTCGTTTTCTGCCCGTTCGGTTGAAAGTTCCTGGCATTTCACGGAGTTGGAGTACACTTCCTCGAGAGTGAGATCATGGTCGATCTGACTGTTGCGGTCTTCCAGACGACTGATCTCTTCCTCGGTCTTTTTCAGATCATTTTTCCTTTTCCGTTCTTTTGCCTGCTGCTCTTTCTGTTCCTGCCAGCTCAGCTTAGACTCTGAAACCTGAGCGGAAGAGGAGCCGGAGCTGCCTGCCTGCGATCCGGAAGTGGAATATGCACGGGTCAGTTCCTCTTTCTTTTCAAGATAGTAATCATAATTTCCAATGTAGTTTACAAAGGTCTGATTTACCAGTTCCAGGATCCTGGAAGCGGTCTGATTGATAAAATATCGGTCGTGAGAGACATAGAGAACAGTTCCGCTGTAACTGTTCAGTGCTTCCTCCAGGATCTCTTTTGACGTGATATCCAGATGGTTGGTCGGCTCGTCCAGG
>DWVT01000203.1 GCA_019120075.1 Candidatus Mediterraneibacter excrementigallinarum | reverse complement strand
AGGCCCGACGACCAGCGGACGTATGGATGCATACGCTCCGACAATGATGTCAGTAGGAGCCCGCGGAATGATTGGAAAAGGCGCACGTCTTCCGGAAGTTGTAGAAGCCATGAAAAAGTACAGCGGCGTTTATTTCGGAGCCATTGGCGGCGCGGGAGCTCTTCTTGCAAAATGTATCAAGAAAGCTGAGCTTATCGCATACGAAGATCTCGGCGCAGAGGCGCTGAGAAAGCTTTACGTTGAGGATATGCCGCTCGTTGTTATTATTGACAGCGAGGGAAATAACCTTTACGAAGAGGGAAGAAAAGCTTATCTTGATTCTAAGAAATAATTAGCTGACGGAGATGCAAAATAATCCGCCGGAATACAGGTATCGCTTGCGGGCGCGCTTTCGCTCGGGCCGCAACATAGCAGTACATAAGGCTGCAAAGGACGCAGCCTAAGTGCTGATGTTGCTCTACGGCCCTTTAAGCGATACCTGTGTTCCGGCTGTTTTTTGTCTCCGGCAGGGTTGTAGTTGTATTAGGTGCTTGTGTATCTGTTTGCTGTCTTCGACAGTGTGTCAGTTCTTATATCAACAGAGGACTACTTTAATAGTAAAAAGGCGTTGACGTGATCTGACTGCAGGTCAGATTGCTAAGATACTGAATCAGGAAATCGGGTGGAACAGAAATACCACATATACTGTGATTAAAAAGTGTATTGAAAAAGGAGCGATCGAGCGGATCGAGCCTAAATTTATCTGCCGTGCTGTCATCTCAAAGGAGGAAGTTCAGGCGTATGAGACGCATGAACTGATTAAGAGAATGTTTGACGGATCAAAGCAGCAGTTTTTTGCCGCTCTGTTGTCGGATAAATCAATGCTAGACGCGGAAGAACTGAAGCAGCTAAGAGATATGATTGATCAAATGCAATGAGGTGGATATGATGTTGATGCACATGAGTATTTCCGGCGGGATTCTGATCATTCTGATCTTGGCATTGCGAATGTTGGCGATAAAACGGCTTCCCAAAAAAGTATTTGTGTTGTTGTGGGAGATTGCCGCATTGCGATTGTTGATCCCTTTTGATTTACCTCTTCGTTACGGGATAGTTTCTCCGGTAGTTGTACATGCTGAAAAAGCAGTGTTAGACGTGAGCAGGCCGGCTGCCGGAATTATTGACTGGAGGATGGTGCTATGGATCTTATGGATCTCTGGGATTGCAATATTGCTGTTTATCTTTGGAATACGTTATTACAGAGAATCTCAGCGGCTGGCTGACGCCCTGCCTGTATCAAAAGATGAGGATGAGATTTTACGGATGCTGGTGAAGATCCCGGAGAGAGTGAAGATATATGTTTCTGACAGAACATCTACACCGCTGACAGTCGGTATGGTACAATCGCGGATTATTCTTCCAAAGCAGCTCAGGGCAGACCGCATAGACTTAAAATATGTTCTTGCTCATGAGATGGTCCATATCAGGAGAGTTGATAATGTTTTAAAGATGATCATGCTCATGGCAGCCTGCATCCACTGGTTTAATCCCCTTGCATGGATGATGTATCTGTTCTTCGACCGGGATATCGAACTTTCATGTGATGAAAGAGTCCTCGAAATATACGGAGAAAAGCAGAAGAAAAATATGCAGAAACTTTGCTTGATCTGGCAGGTACGGCAATGACGGTATTCGCCGGCGGAAGCACTGCTGCACCGGGAAAAAGCTCCGAAGTCAGTGCCGGAATGGTGGAAATAGGCGAGAAAGGTACTACAGGTACCAGACATTTTCAGTCAAAAGACGGCCTGACAGATGTGGAAGTAACAGTACAGAATGATAATACGTATCATGCTGAAGCTGATTATGGAGATAATGATGAATTGGATATTTCGATTTATCCTGAAGAGGAGCAATAAAGAAAACCCGGGAGATGTTACGGCTTTATATTCACGGCCTGTCTCCCGGGTTGTTTTCTATTATGCAAAATCTTTTAGAGGATGTCGATGAAACGGTGGAATGCTTTCAGTCCGTCTTCTGTACATTTATATACTCCGGCGTCCTCGAGTACCTGGCAGAAGACTTTTCCTACTTCCTGCTCCAGAATATATTCGATGTTGTCCGCGTTGATATCAGAATAATTTGGAAGGAACTCGTCTACCCAGTCCGCATGTTTTTCAATCTGTTCGTTGCTGCGGATATCTTTCCCTTCCAGGATGTATTCCTTCAGAAGTTCCATTTCGCCTTTGAGACGTGCAGGCAGTACTGCAAGTCCCATGACTTCGATCAGACCGATATTCTCTTTCTTGATATGATGGAGTTTTGCGTGGGGATGATATACGCCCAGCGGATGTTCCTCCGTTGTGATATTGTTGCGCAGTGTCAGATCCAGCTCATAGAGGTCTCCCCGTTTCCGTGCGATAGGAGTGATCGTATTATGAGGAGTTCCGTCTGTCTCTGCATAGATGAAGGCAGCCTCGTCAGTATAACCACGCCATTTGGTCAGGATATGATCAGCGAGATCGATGATCCTCTCAACGTCTTTGCTCTGGAGACGGATTACAGAAAGCGGCCATTTCACGATGCCTGCGTTGACGTCCTCATAGCCTGCAACGGTAAAGTTCTCTATAATCGGTGCTTTCGCCATGGCGAAAGTATAATTTCCTCCCTGGAAGTGGTCGTGGCTTAAGATGGAACCGCCTACGATCGGAAGATCAGCATTGGATCCCAGGAAATAGTGGGGGAAAAGCTTGATGAAATCGAACAGTTTTGTAAATGCCTTCCGGTCGATCCTCATCGGGATATGTTCTCCGTTAAATACGATACAGTGCTCGTTGTAATATACATAGGGAGAGTACTGGAATCCCCATTTGCTTCCCTGGATCTGGATCGGGATGATCCTGTGGTTCTCTCTTGCGGGATGATTGGTGCGGCCTGCGTATCCTTCATTTTCCATGCAGAGCTGGCATTTCGGATACGATGCTGATTTCGCCTTTCCGGCAGCCGCTATTGCTTTCGGGTCTTTTTCCGGTTTGGACAGATTGATGGTAATATCCAGTGTGCCGTACTGAGTATCGACCGTCCACTTCCGGTCTTTTTTGATGCGGTACCGGCGGATATAGTCGCTGTCCTGGCTCAGCTTGTAGTAGTAGGCTGTGGCATCTTCAGGAGACTTTTCGTATTCTTTCCAGAATCTTTCCTGAACCTGTGCCGGGCGGGGCATCAGACAGTTCATAAGACGTGTGTCAAAGAGATCCCTGTACGTGACACTGTCCTCGATCAGACCTCTCTTTACCGCCTCGTCCAAAAGTTCGCGGAGCACGTCTTCCAGGACAATATTGCTCAGGTCGCAGTCCACATCCTCATATTCATCCTCTTTCATCACATCGAGGATAAGGTTGGTCGTATAGATCCTTTCTGACTCCGGGGTGAGCCCGGTATCGATTCCGTACTGTACCAGTTTCTTGACCGCTTCATAGATCATTGCTGTAACCTCCTTGTTATTGTTGAAATCATATTGAAAGAACGGGTTCTGTTTTTATCATCAGAGAAGGCAGACAAAGAAGTCTGCCTTCTCATACAGACATGAACTGACAGGAAATTACCCGTCAATGCGGGAAGCTCCGTCGCCGATATCAACGGTGTAGAACTCCGCTTCATGTCCGACTTCCTCTTTGTAAGTCTTTCCGATGCTCTCGATAAATGTGTCGACCGCGTCGTTCTTTACGATGCTGACCGTACATCCGCCGAAACCGCCGCCTGTGATACGGGAACCAATCACACCCGGGATCTTCCATGCAAGATCCACAAGGATATCGATCTCTTCACAGGAAACTTCATAGTCGTCGCGCAGGGAAATATGAGACTGGTTCATCAGTTCCCCGAACTTTGTGATATTTCCTTCTTTCAGGGCAGCTACCGCGTCGATCGTCCTCTGGTTCTCATATACAGCATGTTTCGCGCGTTTCAGCTGTACCGGATCCTTGATCAGTCCTTTGTGTGCCTCAAATTCATCCGGTGTCAGATCGCCCAGTGCTTTGATGTCCAGTTCTGTCTGGAGTGCGGCCAGCGCATCCGCACACTCCTGGCGCCTGTCATTGTAGGCGGAATCTACAAGGCTGTGTTTCACCTTGCTGTTTGTGATAATGATCTTTGCATCGTCAAGGACGATGGGAGCATATTCATATTTCATTGTATTTGTGTCAAGGAAGATGGCATTGTCTTTCTTTCCCATTGCAACGGCAAACTGATCCATGATACCGCAGTTGCAGCCGTTGAAGTTATTCTCAGAATACTGACCGATAAAGGCGAGGTCAGTCATGGTCAGTGTGTCGATGCCGTAAAGATCCGTCAGGATCACTCCTGTCAGAACTTCCAGTGATGCGGAAGAGGAGAGACCGGATCCGTTGGGGATATTTCCCCAGATGACCATGTCAAACCCGTTCTCCAGCTTGTAGCCCTTCTCGTCGAAAGCCCAGACAACGCCAAGCGGATAGTTCGCCCAGTTATAGGCCTTTTTATATGTAAGATCATCAAGAGAGACCTCGACCACTCCGAAAGAATCCAGGTTCATGGAATAGAAATGGATCAGACGGTCGTCTCTTCTGCGCGCTGCGCCGTATGTGCCAAGCGTCAGTGCGCATGGAAAAACGTGACCTCCGTTATAGTCTGTGTGTTCACCGATCAGGTTGACCCGTCCTGGTGAGAAATAGAAATGTGCATTGTCCGCACTTCCGAAAAGCTCTGCAAATTTGTCAAATAACTTTTTCTTCATTCTGATTTCCTCCTGAAATGTTGTGAAAATTGCTGAACCGACTGTCGCTTTCTGTTTCTATTATATATCTCTGAGGAGAAAAGAGTATATAAAAAATACGTGCAGAAATATGTAAAAATGTTGTGCAATATAAAACCTCGGAAAAGAAAAAACTTGTGGGAATATGAAAAAGGAAGTATAGTAAAAGAAGCGACCTGATAAGAGAATGCGGAGGGACAGACAGAACATGGCAGATACATATAAATATTCGTATAAAGTAGGGGAGGATCTCTTAAATTCTCTTTCCGTATATAATGTGGGACATCAGAAATGCGAGCCGGAGTATCAGTGGGGGCCCGGAGTGAGGGATCACTACTGCATCCACCATATTCTTTCGGGGAAAGGATATTATACGGCCGGAAGCCATACGTTCCGTCTGGAAGAGGGCGATACCTTTATCATTTTTCCGGGTGAAGAGGTAAAGTATTTTGCAGATAAAGACGAACCGTGGGAGTATGCCTGGGCAGGATTTATGGGAACGGACGCAGCCTCCATCATACACAGCACCGAGTTTACGAAAGAGAACCCGTATATTCGCAAAGGCCGTATCCCGGGCGACAGGATTCGGGACGGACTGGAACATATCTATGCGGTCAAGGGAAATACGTTTGAGGCAACGGTCGCCATGGCGGGCGCGCTCTACAGCATGCTCGCCGTGTTCATGCATTACTGTGAGAGAGAAGTTCGGGAGAAGGATGTCCAGATGACTTATGTTGAAAAGGCGGAGACATATATCGGGACAAACTATTCTTACCCGATCACAGTGGAGGATGTGGCGGCATATGTGGGAATCAGCCGGAGTCATCTTTTCCGTTCTTTTCAGGCGTATCTGCGGAAATCACCCAAGGAATATCTCTCGGAATACCGGATCAAGCAGGCCTGCCATCTGCTCAAGGAGACAAACCTGTCTGTCTCTGCGATAGCATATTCGGTAGGATTTGAGAATAATCTTTATTTTTCAAAGGCTTTTAAGAAGCAGAAACAGATCAGTCCTTCGGAATACAGAAAAAGAAAGCGCTCTCAGACTACATGAAAAAGAGAAAGATGTCATTTTGAAACGGAATGAGAAACAAAAAAACTGCATATGAATAGGAAGAGACTGGAAGAGCCTTATATGCCGGATGGCAGGGCGGACGGAGGGACACGGTACGCGGCGGGAACTGAAACAATGGATGCAGGCCGCGGGCCTGCTTTTTATCCTGCTTTTTCTCCCGGTAACGGATTATTTTGAAAATATGAACGCTGCCTTACAGAGGGAGAAGAGAGGTCAGATCCAGAACGATGAAAGAGTCAGGGAAAGCAATGCAGATGAGATTTCCGGAAAAAGCGCGGGGGCCAACAGTCCGGGGCCGATGATCGCTCTGACTTTTGATGACGGACCCGACGCGGGATCCACGCCGGTCCTTCTGGACGGGCTTAAAGAGCGGAATGTTCAGGCTACTTTTTTCGTGATCGGAGAAAACATTGAAAAAGAGGATAACCGGGAGATCATAAAGAGGATGAATGAGGAAGGACACGAGATCGGAAACCATACATACCACCATGTGGATCTGTCAAAGCTCGGTTATGAGGATGCACACAGAGAACTGGCGATGACTGATGAAGTGATCCGGGAAATTACCGGGGAAGAGACTTCTCTGGTGAGACCTCCCTTTGGTGCGTTCCCTTCTTCTCTTGTTGAGGAAATCGATAAGATCTACGTGAAATGGACCGTGGATCCTCTGGACTGGACAACTAAAAATGTGGATGAGATCGTGAGGAAAGTAGTGACGGATGTGCAGGAAAATGATATCATTCTTCTGCACGACTGCTATGATACTTCCGTTCAGGCGGCATTTCAGATCATCGATATCCTTCAGGCAGAAGGATATGAGTTCGTTACAGCCGACCGTCTGCTCATAGAGTAGGGCGGAGTATAAAAAATGAGAAAATGGAGTGGAAGAATGTCGGAAGAGTACAAAAGAACAGAACTGCTGATCGGAAAAGAGGGGATGGAACGCCTGCAGGGAGCGTCGGTGCTGGTCTTCGGCGTGGGAGGCGTCGGATCACACTGCATTGAAGCCCTTGCCAGGAGCGGAGTCGGGCGTCTGACTCTTGTAGATAACGATGTCGTTTCAGTGACGAATATCAACCGTCAGTCCATTGCCCTTCACAGTACGGTGGGACGGTATAAAACAGAGGTCATGAAGGAGAAGATCCGGGATATCAATCCGGAGATCCGGGTGGATACCCATGAAACCTTTATTCTGAATGATAATGTAAAGGATGTGATCACCGGAGAGGAGGACTATATCATCGACGCCGTGGACACAGTGACGGCCAAGCTGGCGATCATACAGACCGCGCTGGAGAAAAAGATTCCCGTGATCAGCAGCATGGGGACGGGAAATAAACTCCATCCGGAGATGTTTGAGATCGCGGATATCTCAAAGACCAGCGTATGCCCTCTGTGCCGTGTTATGCGCAGAGAACTGAAGGCACGCGGGATCTTCCATCTGAAGGTGCTCTATTCAAAGGAAAAGCCGGTGGATACTTCCGGCAGGACCACGGATGAGGATACAGGAAAGCGCCGTTCGATCCCGGGGAGCATTTCCTTTGTCCCGCCGGTGGCAGGACTTCTGATTGCCGGAGAGGTAATCCGGGAACTGGCGGAGATCGGATGAATCCGGAATAATTTTCAGTTACAGTTTGGAGGAAGAAAATGGATCTTTTTGATTATATGAGAGAGACAAATCAGAAAAAGGAATCGCCTCTGGCGTCCAGGATGCGTCCCACGACACTTGAAGAGGTGGTGGGACAGCAGCATATTATCGGAAAGGACAAGCTTTTGTACCGGGCGATCAAGGCAGATAAACTGGGATCGATCATCTTTTACGGACCTCCCGGAACGGGGAAGACAACGCTGGCAAAGGTGATCGCCAACACGACCAGCGCCGAATTCAAGCAGATCAACGCCACTGTGGCAGGGAAAAAGGATATGGAGGAAGTGGTGAAGGAGGCGAAGGACCTGCAGGGAATGTATGGGAAGAAGACAATCCTGTTCATTGATGAGATCCATCGTTTTAACAAAGGACAGCAGGATTATCTGCTGCCATTTGTCGAGGACGGGACGATCATCCTGATCGGCGCCACAACAGAGAACCCGTATTTTGAGGTGAACGGGGCCCTTTTGTCCCGGTCGAGCATCTTTGAACTGAAAGCGCTGAGCAGAGAAGACATCAGAACATTGATCCTGCGCGCTGTCAATGATACAGAGAAAGGGATGGGCAGTTTTCATGCGCAGATCGATGAGGACGCTCTCGATTTTCTTGCGGATATCTCTGGCGGAGACGCCAGGAACGCACTGAATGCTGTAGAACTTGGGATACTGACCACGGATCGCTCAGAGGATGGAATCATCCATATTACTCTGGATGTCGCCTCGGAATGTATTCAGAAGAGAGTGGTAAATTATGACAAGAAGGGCGATAATCACTATGATATCATTTCTGCCTTTATCAAAAGTATGCGTGGTTCGGATCCGGATGCGGCAGTATTCTATCTTGCAAAGATGCTCTATGCAGGGGAGGATATCAAGTTCATTGCGCGGCGTATCATGATCTGTGCATCCGAGGACGTGGGAAATGCGGATCCCATGGCGCTGACTGTGGCAGTTTCGGCAGCGCAGGCAGTGGAACGGATCGGGATGCCGGAGGCACAGATCATATTGTCACAGGCAGTGACTTATGTTGCCACAGCTCCGAAGAGTAATTCCGCATGCAACGCAATATTTGCGGCGAACGAAGCGGTCAGAAAGTACAGGACGACGGTTCCGGTACATCTCCAGGACGCCCATTACAAAGGAGCGCAGAAACTTGGACACGGAACAGGGTACAAGTATGCTCACGATTATCCGGGACATTATGTGAAACAGCAGTATCTGCCGGATGAGATAAAAGACGCCAGGTTCTATGAACCCGGCGATCTCGGATATGAAAAATCGATCAAAGAATACTTAGAGAAGATCCGTCAGCAGTGAAGTATATATTTCCTGGCTCTTCAGGGACCACTTGGCGGCGATGGTCTCCGCCTCTTTCTCGGTCGGGACCGTGAGTTTCAGGTCGATCAGGCTGTATCCGTTCTCAACGATCTGGCACCGCACCTCGAATTCATGGTTGGTATTCAGATAATAGTCGGATTTTACGGAGACCTCTTCTTTCAGGTCATACCGTTTCTCTTTAAGGAAATCATCAATCTCCTGCCGGATGGCGGGAGATATTTTATTGCTGAAAAAGTGGATTGTTTCCTCCCCGTTCTCTGTCAGGTGATACAGGGTGCGGTTGTGTGTTGTCTCCACTTTGAGAAGATCTGATTCAGTCAGCTCGGAAAGGATTTCCTGGAGTTTAAAGTAGGAAGTGTAACCTTTATCAAGTATAAAATCGGAAATCTGGGATGTGGTGAGCGGAAAATCCACCCTCTCCAGCATGTAAAGTACAATGAGTTTGTATAATGTGTATGTCTCAGCCATAATACTCCTTTCCCTGCCAGATATCGTTTTCCTTAAGATACTGGTTCAGCCGGTTGAGTACGGTCCGCTTGGCTCCTGTCCAAAGCGGCGCAATGAGAAGATCCTTTGGTCCGTCTCCTGTGAGCCGGTGAATGACAATCTCCGGATCAAGAAGAGAGAGGCAGCGCCCCAGCAGACGGATATATTCCTCCATATCGGGAACGTGGAAGGGGTGTGCTTCATAAAAAGAAGCCAGGTCTGTCCCTTTGAGAACGTGGAGAAGTTGAAGTTTGATTCCCTGTATATGGGAACTGTTCAGATATCTGACCGTTTCAAGCATCTCGCTTTCGGTCTCTCCCGGCAGGAAGAGGATTACATGGACAATCGTCTCGATCCCGATCCGGCGGAGATTTTCGACCGCGGAGTCAAATACATCCAGGGAATATCCCCGGCGGATAAAGCGGGCGGTATCTTCGTGGATCGTCTGCAGCCCCAGTTCTACCCACACCGGTTTGATCCGGTTCAGACGATCCAGCAGTGCGAGCACATCGTCTCCCAGACAGTCCGGGCGTGTAGCGATGGAAAGGATCTTAACGTCAGGATCCGAAATCGCCTCGGTAAAGATCTTTTCCAGATATTCCACAGGCGCGTAGGTATTGGTGAAGGCCTGAAAATACGCGATGTAGGATCGGACAGGACGTTTGGAAAGAAGTTGTTCCTTCCCGGATTTGAGCTGGCAGGGAACAGACATTGCAGCGGAACCGGCAAAATCTCCGGATCCTTTTGCGCTGCAGAAGATGCATCCGCCTGTGCCGGCTTTTCCGTCCCGGTTGGGACAGGTCATTCCGCCGTTCAGTGTGATCTTATATATTTTTTCCCCGTATCTGCTCCGCAGAGCCCAGTCCAGAGAATGATAACGTTTTTCTCCCCAGCGTCTGGTCTGGTCCATCAGATCGATCTCCTTTTTCTCATACTTCTGATTATCATAACACTACTGATCTTTATGTGCAAACAAATATGAAAAAAAGCTTTTCATTTTTTCTGACATGCTGTATAATAAACACATATTTGAAGTTTTTTCACATAAAAGTCGATTCAGACTGTTAAATCCCGATACAACAGATTGAAAGATATTAACTGAATAGAAAGGAAAGGTTTTATGACGAGAGAAAAATACGAATCTCTGCCTCTGGCCACATTGAAAGAGCTGGCAAAAGCAAGAAAGATGAAAGGAATCTCCGGTATGAAAAAGGGGGATCTGATCGATGCCATGCTCGCTCTTGATGAGAAGGAAAAACAGAAAGAGGCCAGCGAAGAGGCAAAAGAAGAAGTGAAAGAGGAGATGAAGGAGAAGAAAGAGGAGACGGATATCGAACAGCTTGACAGCGGACATACTGCAAACGGGATCCTCGAGGTCATGCAGGACGGGTTCGGCTTTATCCGCTGTGAGAATTATCTTCCCGGTGAGAATGATGTCTATGTATCTCCGTCACAGATCCGCAGATTCGGTCTGAAGACCGGTGATATCATTATGGGAAATACCAGGATCAAGACCCAGGGAGAGAAGTTCAGCGCGCTTCTCTATGTCTCCACGATCAATGGGATGCGTCCTTCTGAGGCGATGAAGAGAAAGAACTTTGAGGATCTTACACCGATCTTCCCGAACAGGAGGATCCGCCTGGAGACTCCCGGGTGCAGCATGGCGATGAGGATCGTTGACCTGGTATCCCCGATCGGAAAAGGTCAGAGAGGAATGATCGTGTCCCCGCCGAAAGCTGGAAAGACAACTCTTCTCAAAGAAGTTGCGCTCTCCGTACAGAAGAGTGAACCTCATATGCATCTGCTCATACTTTTGATCGATGAGCGTCCGGAGGAAGTGACAGATATCAAGGAAGCCATTGAGGGACCGAATGTGGAAGTTATCCACTCGACATTTGACGAGCTTCCGGAGCATCACAAGAGAGTCTCCGAGATGGTGATCGCGCGTGCGAAGCGGCTTGTAGAGCACGGCAAGGATGTGATGATCCTTCTGGACAGTATCACAAGGCTCGCAAGAGCATACAATCTCACCGTGCCGCCGTCAGGAAGGACCCTTTCCGGTGGTCTTGATCCGGCAGCTCTTTACAGTCCGAAGCGTTTCTTCGGCGCGGCAAGAAATATGAGAGAGGGAGGAAGCCTGACGATCCTGGCCACCGCACTGGTGGATACGGGAAGCAAGATGGACGATGTTGTCTATGAGGAATTTAAGGGGACAGGCAATATGGAACTGATCCTTGACCGAAAACTTCAGGAGAGAAGAGTGTTCCCTGCTGTGGACATCCCGAAGTCAGGTACCAGAAGAGAAGATCTTCTTCTTAATAAGGACGAACAGGAAGCAGTGTACATCATGCGCCGTGCCATGAATGGAATGAAAGCGGAAGAGGCGGTGGACAACCTTCTTAACATGTTTGCAAGGACAAAAACGAACGCAGAACTGGTTCATCAGGTGATCCGTCAGAAGTTTATATAAAAAAGTATTGCAAAAGAAAATATCTTATGCTACAATGAGAAAGCTGTTTAGAGAGTATAATAAGTAATTTTAAAATAGAGAGGTGAAGATCATGCGCGAAGGAATACATCCCGAATACTATCAGGCAACTGTAACCTGCAACTGCGGAAACACATTTGTCACAGGTTCCACAAACAAGAGCATTCACGTGGAAATCTGCTCCAAGTGCCATCCGTTCTACACAGGACAGCAGAAAGCGGCACAGGCCCGCGGCCGTGTTGACAAGTTCAACAAAAAATACGGTATCAAATAAGGAAGACATGGTTCAGGCTGAGGTGGAAGCATCTCAGCCTGTTTCATTAGATTACAGTTCACAGGAGGCATTATGAAATCATCTAATATCGGCGGACAGGCAGTCCTGGAAGGCATTATGATGAGAAACGGCGGAAAATATTCCGTTGCTGTGCGTAAGACCGATGGAGAGATCGCGGTCGATGTGCAGGACTATAAAAGCGTTATCCCCTGGAAGGCTCCGATGAAGATCCCGTTTGTCCGGGGGATTTTTAATTTTGTGGATTCACTTGTGCTGGGTATGAAGACGCTGATGTTTTCAGCCAGTTTTTTTGAGGATGAAGAGGAAGAACTGCTGACGGAAGAGGAGGCGGCAAAGCGGGAAAAGAGCGAGAAGCTGATCATGAATCTGACGGTTGCTTTCGCAGTGGTGATCGCTGTTGTGATCTTTATGGTTCTGCCGTATTTTCTCAGCAGCGTGGTGGAGAGATATACTTCATCTCGGGCGCTGATGACAATCTTTGAAGGAGTGATCCGCGTTGCCATTTTTCTGCTCTATATCTTCCTGATCTCGAGGACGAAGGATATAAAGAGAACTTTTATGTATCACGGGGCGGAGCACAAGTGCATCAACTGTATCGAGCACGGCCTGGAACTGAATGTGGAGAATGTGAGGAAAAGTTCCAAGCAGCACAAGAGGTGCGGGACCAGTTTCCTGTTCTTTGTGATGATCGTAAGTATTATATTCTGTTTCTTCATCACTGCAAAATCACAGGTCCTGCGCGTGGTCATCCGTATCGCTCTGCTGCCGCTGATCGCAGGGGTTTCCTATGAGATCATCCGTCTGGCGGGCAACAGCGACAATGTATTTATCAATCTTCTGAGCAGACCGGGAATGTGGGTTCAGAATATGACTACCAAAGAGCCGGATGACAGCATGATCGAAGTGGGGATCCGTGCAGTGGAGGAAGTTTTTGACTGGCGGACCTGGCAGAAGGAGAACCTGTGACGCTCAGAGAAGCCTGCATATGGGGACAGGAGCAGCTTGCTGCAAAAGGCGTGGAGGACGCGCAGCTTGACGCCTGGTATCTCCTGGAGTATGTGACGGGAGTAAGCAGAGCGTCCTACTATGCAGACCCGGGAAGGAAGATAGCTGAGAAGCAGGAAGAAGACTACCGCACCCTGATCCGGAAGAGAGGGGAACATATCCCGCTCCAGCATCTGACCGGATCGCAGGAGTTTATGGGGCTGGAGTTTCAGGTGAATGAGCATGTGCTTATACCGAGACAGGATACAGAAACTCTTGTGGAACATGCGCTGGAGTACCTGGAGAAGGGAAAAGTGCCGGCGCCTGAAAACTCTCTCCGGATTCTGGATATGTGCACCGGATCCGGATGCATCCTTCTGAGTGTACTGATATATGCAGAGAGATATATAAGAAAAAACAGGCACTGTAACAGGAAACTGAGGATAGAAGGAACCGGAGCGGACGTCTCGGAGGAGGCGCTTCAGGTTGCCCGGACAAATGCTCAAAAACTGTATCCGGAGGCAGGGTTTATACAAAGTGATCTGTTCGGGAATGTTCCAGGGAGGTATTCCGTGATCCTTTCCAATCCTCCCTATATCCGGACAGAGGAGATCAGCAGGCTTCAGGACGAGGTCAGGTTCCATGATCCTGTCCTTGCGCTGGATGGAAGAGAGGATGGCCTGTATTTTTATCGAAGGATCGTAAGTGAGGCACAGCCGCATCTTGAGCAGGGCGGAATCCTTATATTTGAGATCGGATACGACCAGGCAAAAGACGTTTCGGAACTTTTACGCAAAGCGGGATATACAGAGATAACGGTGAAAAAGGATCTGGCAGGACTTGACCGTGTCGTGTCAGCCGTGTTACAGTGATTCAGGAGAAACAGAGAAGAGATAGAAAGAGAAAAGGACAGATAGAAAATGTTTGACAGATTAGACGATTTACTGATTCGATATGAAGAGGTGATGGGGGAACTGCAGGAACCTGACGTGGCCAATGATCCGGAAAGGTTCCGGAAGCTGATGAAAGAACAGAGTGACCTTGCGCCTATCGTCGAAGCGTATAAGGAATATAAGGCGTGCAATCAGAATATAGAGGACAGTCTTGCCATGCTGGAAGAAGAATCCGATGAGGAGATGAAGGAACTGGCAAAGGAAGAACTGAACGAATCCAAAGAGAGAGTAGCCGAGCTGGAACAGCAGCTGAAGATCCTTCTTCTCCCGAAGGATCCGAACGACGACAAGAACGTTATCGTGGAGATCCGTGCCGGCGCAGGCGGCGATGAAGCGGCACTGTTTGCCGCGGAAGTTTACCGCATGTACGTGCATTATGCTGATAAGCGCGGGTGGAAGACAGAGATGATCTCCCTGAATGAAAACGGGATCGGCGGTTTCAAAGAATGTGTGTTTATGATCACAGGACAGGGAGCATACTCACGTCTGAAATACGAGAGCGGCGTGCACCGGGTGCAGAGAGTGCCGGAGACAGAGAGCGGCGGAAGGATCCATACATCAACCATCACTGTGGCGATCATGCCCGAGGCGGAAGAAGTGGATGTGGTGATCGATGAGAAAGATATCCGTATCGATGTCATGCGTGCGTCCGGAAACGGAGGCCAGTGTGTCAACACGACAGATTCCGCGGTCCGGCTTACCCATTATCCCACGGGAATCGTGATCTACAGCCAGACAGAGAAGTCACAGCTCCAGAATAAGGAGAAGGCGTTCCGCCTGCTCCGGTCCAAACTGTATGATCTGGAATTGGAGAAACAGCAGGCTTCGGAGGCAGAAGCGAGAAGAAGCCAGATCGGGACAGGAGACCGATCCGAGAAGATCAGGACCTATAACTTCCCGCAGGGAAGAGTGACAGATCACCGGATTAAGCTGACACTGCACAAGCTGGACAGCATTCTGAACGGAGATCTGGATGAGATCATAGACAGTCTGATCGCGGCAGACCAGACGGCAAAACTGGCGAAGATGGAGGAGTGATGATCCATGGAATATGATTTTAAACGCCCTGAGCTGGAGGACAGAGACCTGGTAAATCATTACTTTTTCCAGGCTCCGGGAAGAAGCTGCGAGAGGACTTTTGTCAATGTGTTCCTCTGGTCCAGACATTATAAAGTGAAGTTTGCGGTGATCCGGGATGCGCTGGTATTCCGGGATGAGAGCGACGGATATGCGTTTGCGTATCCGGCAGGAGAACCTGAGGCTGTGAGAAATGCTCTGGAAGCACTGATGGAATATTCAAAAGAAAAAGGACATCCTTTTAAGCTCTACAATGTGACGCCGGAGCATTTTGAACAGCTTGATCAGTGGTTCCCGGGCAGATTCCGGATAGAATACGTGAGGGACGTGGCGGACTATGTGTACGAGACAGAGAAACTGGCGACTCTTGCGGGAAAGAAACTCCACGGAAAGAGAAACCATATCAACAAATTCAAGACACTTTATCCTGAATGGTCCTATGAACATATCAATGATGAAAATGTTGAAGAATGTTTCCAGATGGCGCTTAAGTGGAGAAATCAAAACGGCTGCGACGACGATGCGGAGAAGAACGCGGAGATGTGCGTAACACTGAATTCCCTGCGCCTGTATAAAGAACTGGGGCTGACAGGGGGAATACTCAGAGTGAACGGGCAGATCGCTGCGTTCTCTATGGGAGAGCCTCTCTGCAGTGATACCTTTGTGGTCCATATCGAGAAGGCTTTTGCGGATATTGAAGGAGCCTACCCTATGATCAATCAGCAGTTTGTGCAGCATGAGTGTATGGATTACAAGTACGTGAACAGAGAAGACGATGCAGGCTCAGAGGGCCTGCGGAAGGCAAAGCTGTCCTACAGGCCGGCGTTTATGGTAGAAAAAGGTATTGTGACAGAAATATGATTACAGAAGAAATGGAGTGAAAGTGATGATTTCAAAGAAAATGGAAAACATGGTGGCAAACAGTTCGGCGATCCGCGCGATGTTTGAGGAAGGCAACCGTCTGGCAAAGATCTACGGGGCGGAGAATGTCTTTGACTTCAGTCTGGGCAACCCGAATGTCCCTGCGCCGGAGGCTGTGAAGAAGGCGATCATTGATCTCCTTAACGAGGAGGATCCGGTTGTTCTTCATGGGTATACAAACAGCAATGCCGGGTATGAAGATGTGCGTCAGGCAGTGGCAGAGTCTCTCAATGATCGGTTTGGCACAGCCTTTTCCGGGAAAAACATCACCATGACAGTGGGGGCGGCAGGAGGTCTGAATGTGATCCTGAAGGCGCTTCTCAATCCGGGTGACGAAGTGATCACTTTTGTTCCGTATTTCGGAGAGTACAGAAGCTATGTGAACAATTACGACGGCGTGCTCGTGGAGATATCTCCTGACACTGCCACATTCCAGCCGAAACTGGATGAGTTCGAGGAGAAGATCACCCCAAAGACAAAGGCGGTCATCGTCAATACGCCGAACAACCCCACCGGAGTTGTCTACTCTGAGGATACCATCAAAAAGATGGCTGCGGTTATGGAGAAGAAACAGAAGGAATACGGGACGGATATCTATCTGATCTCGGATGAACCTTACAGAGAACTGGCCTATGACGGCGTCGAGGTTCCTTACCTTACTAAATATTATGACAATACGGTAGTGGGCTATTCCTACAGTAAATCCCTTTCCCTTCCGGGAGAGAGGATCGGCTATCTGGTGATCCCGGATGAGGCCGCGGACAGTGAGGATCTGATCGCGGCTGCAAACGTGGCGACACGTATCCTGGGATTTGTCAACGCGCCGACTCTTCAGCAGAAAGTGGTGAAAGCCTGCCTCAATGAAAAAACAGACATTTCCTTCTATGACAGAAACAGGGAAACGTTGTATAATGGATTAAAAGACCTGGGCTTTGAGTGCATCAAACCGGAGGGAGCGTTTTATCTGTTTGTGAAATCACCGGTGGAGGACGAGAAAGAATTCTGTGCGGCGGCAAAGAAATACAATATCCTTCTTGTTCCGGGAAGCTCTTTCGGATGTCCGGGATATGTCCGCATTGCCTACTGCGTTGCATATGAGACCATCGTCAACTCTCTGCCGAAGTTTGCGGAACTTGCAGCAGAATACAAATAAGCGGGAGTGAAGGATCATGACGATAAGAGCAGAGTTACTGAAGAACATCCGGAGAACGGAGCCTTATGTGCCGGGGGAGCAGCCCCAGAACCGGGTCATCAAACTGAATACCAACGAGAACCCGTATCCGCCGGCGCCGGGAGTGCGCAGAGTCCTGAAGGAGATGGATACAGACAGACTCAGACTGTATCCGGATCCGGAGGCAGGCTTACTTGCGCATGCGCTCGCGGAGTGTTACGGAGTCGGGGATGATCAGGTGTTTGTGGGAGTGGGATCCGATGACGTGCTCTCCATGTGCTTCCTCACATTTTTCAATTCAGAGAAACCCATCCTTTTTCCGGACATTACATACTCCTTTTATAAAGTCTGGGCGGATCTCTACCGGATTCCCTATGAGTGCCCCGCGCTGGATGAGGATTTCCGGATCGTGAGGGAGGATTATTACAGGGAGAATGGAGGAATCATTTTCCCGAATCCGAATGCTCCTACAGCAATCTATGAGGAACTTGACTTTGTGGAAGATATTCTGGAACACAACAGAGATTCTGTTGTGATCGTTGACGAGGCTTATATTGATTTTGCCGGGAAATCGGCCATGGAGCTGATCGACAGGTATGACAATCTGATCGTGGTCCAGACTTTTTCCAAGGCCAGGAGCATGGCGGGGATGCGGATCGGATACGCGGTCTCCAATCCGGATCTGATCCGGGCGCTGAATAATGTGAAGTATTCTTTCAACTCCTATACCATGAACCAGACATCCATCCTATGCGGCGTGGAGGCTGTGAAGGATGGGGAATATTTCCATGAAAGTGTCCGTAAGATAGTAGAGACCAGAGAGCAGGCAAAGGAAAAACTGAAAGAACTCGGCTTTATCTTTCCGGACGCAAAGGCTAATTTTATTTTTGCGTCCCATCCGGAGAAAGACGCGGGAGAACTGTTCCGCGCGCTGAAAGAAAATGACATCTATGTCAGACACTGGGACGGCGGCAGAATCGGAGATTATCTCCGGATCACCATAGGAACGCCGGAGGAAATGAAGGCTCTCTTTGATTTCCTCGATGAATATATCAAGAAATAAGGAGAATTCTATTTATGAGTGAAGCATTAATAGACTGGTTTATCGGAGCACTTGGAGGAAAGATCGGTAAAGAATTTATCGCGTTTATCATTTCCATGGTGCCGATCCTGGAACTCAGAGGCGGACTTCTTGCAGCCGGACCGGCGCTGCTTGACATCCCGATGTGGCAGGCAATCCCGATCTGTGTGGTCGGAAATCTGCTCCCGATCCCGTTCATCCTTCTTCTGATCACAAAGATCTTTGACTGGATGAAGGGAACGAAAAAACTGAAGCCCATCGTGGAAAAGCTGGAGAAAAAAGCGATGAGCAAGAGTGATCAGATCGAGAAGTATGAGTTCTGGGGACTGGTGATTTTTGTGGGAATACCGCTGCCGGGTACAGGAGCATGGACAGGCGCGCTGATTGCCGCTCTTTTGGGAATCCGCTTCCGGAAAGCGTTTCCGGCGATCGTGCTGGGCGTCTGCCTCGCAGCATTTATCATGACAGTGCTGTCATACGGTTTTCTCGGATTCCTGTTCGGATAGACAGATAAGCCAGACATCATTAAGGACGGAAGGGGAAATGTGATCATGCTTATGAAAAACAGTGAAGAAAAAAGAAACACGGCATGGAGGGCTGTACTGACAGTTTCTTCTGTCCTTATCATTATTGTGGCAGTGTTCTTTGTCGTTAAGCTGTTTACGGATAACCCTCTTGAGGGAACCTGGGTCAGTGAGGAAGGCGACCTTACTCTGACATTTACGGATGAAAGGGACAGTGTCTTCGTTTCAGACGGCAGCATTGGCGCCAGGACGGAATGCAGCGTGGATAAGTCCACAAAAGTACTCACAGTGCATGTCAGCGAGGAGATGATCGAGGAGCAGGCGAAATCCTCGGAAGGCGATATCACCGAGGCGCAGCTTGAAGACCTGATCGACAGCATTGAGGGCACATATGAATACAATATCGAAAATACGACCCTGACCCTGACGGAGAGGGAATATGGGAACCAGATGGTCTTTGAGAAGAATTGATGGGAGAAAAGTCAGATGTACAGAAATCAGACAAAGGAAATTTTGATCGGAAATGTAAAGATCGGCGGGGACAATCCCATCGCCATCCAGTCCATGACAAATACGAAAACAGAAGATGTTAAGGCGACAACGGAACAGATCCTGCGCCTTGAGGCGGCCGGATGTGATATTATACGCTGTGCGGTTCCGACCATGGAGGCAGCGGAGGCGCTCAGAGAGATAAAGAAGAATATCCATATTCCGCTTGTGGCGGATATCCATTTTGACTACAGACTTGCCATCGCGGCGATCGAGAACGGGGCGGACAAGATCCGGATCAATCCGGGAAATATCGGCTCACGGGAAAAAGTGCAGGCTGTGGTGGATAAGGCAAAAGAGTACGGCGTACCGATCCGTGTGGGGGTAAACAGCGGTTCTCTGGAGAAACATCTGCTGGAGAAATATGGCGGTGTGACCGCAGAAGGAATCGTAGAGAGCGCGCTCGACAAAGTCCATATGATCGAGGAGATGGGATATGACAATCTTGTCGTCAGTATCAAATCATCGGATGTGATGATGTGCGTCGAGGCACATGAACTGATCGCGAAACAGTGTCCCTACCCGCTCCATGTAGGCATCACGGAGTCCGGCACGGTATATTCCGGAAATATCAAGTCTTCCGTCGGGCTGGGGATCATCCTCCATGAAGGGATCGGAAATACCATCCGGGTTTCTCTTACAGGGGATCCGGTGGAAGAAATCCGCACCGCAAAGCTGATCCTGAAGACGCTTGGACTGCGCAGAGGCGGCATCGAAGTGGTATCCTGTCCCACCTGCGGAAGGACAAAGATCGATCTGATAGGACTTGCCAACGAAGTGGAAAAAATGGTGGCTGACATTCCGCTGGATATCAAAGTGGCGGTCATGGGCTGTGCGGTAAATGGCCCCGGAGAGGCGAAAGAGGCGGACATCGGGATCGCAGGCGGTATCGGCGAAGGTCTTCTCATCAAAAAGGGACAGATCGTAAAGAAGGTAAAAGAGGAGGAACTTCTCAGCACATTACGTCAGGAGTTGTTAGATTGGAAGCAGTAAAAAACGAAAAGACGTTTTTCAATGTGTTCCCCACACTGAAGGTGGAGGACGATATAAGGATTCTCTTCGGAGATGTAGAAGTACAGAAGATCACGACGAATTCCAGTCGTGATTTTCTTCACGTTCACATTTTCAGCCGGCATCTGATCCAGAAGAAACAGATCTGGCAGATGGAACAGCGGATCAAGGAACAGCTCTTCGGGACAACATCTGTAGCTGTTCAGATCAGGGAAGTCTATGAACTGTCCGGACAGTACACCGCAGAAGCGCTTATGAGGGAATACAGAGAGAGTATCATAGAGGAGCTTAAGACGATCAGTGTCCTTGCGGCAAATATGTTTGCTCAAGCTGAGATCACTTTTGAAGAAGGCGGGATTGTCAATCTGGGGCTGGTCAATACGATCGTATCGGAAGGGCGGAAGGAAGAAATCCTGTCTCTCCTTGAAGAAATTTATGACCGCAGGTTCCGAATACCGGCGGATATCCGTATATCCTACCGCTCCTCAGAGGGAAGCGGGACGCGGGAATATGACGAGCAGCGGATCCAGCAGGAGATCAACGCTATCTTTGAGAGACGGGCAAGGCAGCGCGGCGAGGAGCCCCCGCAGAAGAGTGAGAAAAAGAAAGACGATCCGGAGAAAAAAACTTCACCTTCCGGTCAGGGAAGCGGAAAATCCGGGTCAGGTAATGGACACAGGGAGAAGGGGAGAAAGGAATTCCGGAAAAAGGACTTCTACCGTCCGGTCAAGATCGGAGATGATCCGAACCTTATTTACGGAAAGAATTTTGATGACGAACCGATCACACTGGATCAGGTGATCACAGAGATGGGTGAGATTACGATCCACGGGAAGATCATTAACTTTGATACCCGTGAGATCCGGAATGAAAAGACGATCATCATGTTCGCGGTGACAGATTTTACAGATACGATCACAGTGAAAATGTTTACGAGAAATGATCAGCTTCCCGAGATCCTTGCAGAATTGAAAAAAGGTGTTTTTGTAAAGATCAAAGGTATCACTACCATTGACAAGTTTGACGGCGAGCTGACTATCGGCTCTGTGACCGGCATCAAAAAGATCGGCGATTTTACTGTCTCAAGAAAGGACCTGAGCCCTGCGAAAAGGGTGGAACTCCACTGCCATACAAAGATGAGTGATATGGACGGAGTATCGGAAGTGAAAGACATCGTAAAGAGGGCTCATGACTGGGGACATCCGGCCATCGCTATCACGGATCACGGTGTGGCTCAGGCGTTTCCAGACGCCAATCATTACATAGAGACACTGGATGCGGACGATCCTTTTAAAGTACTCTACGGTGTGGAGGGCTATGTGGTAGATGATCTTACTGACATTGCAGTGAATGCGGGAGACCAGACACTGGATGACACCTACATCGTCTTCGATATAGAGACTACCGGATTCAGCGCGGTCCGTGACAGGATCATCGAGATCGGCGCGGTAAAAGTTGTCAACGGCGAGATCGTGGACAGGTTCAGCACTTTCGTAAATCCGGAGCGCCCCATTCCCTTTGAGATCACAAACCTGACCAGTATCACGGATGAGATGGTCATGGATTCGCCGACGATCGAAGTGATCCTTCCGCAGTTTCTTGAGTTTATGGGTGATGGTATCCTTGTTGCTCACAACGCCGGATTCGACGTGGGATTTATCGAGGAAAACTGCAGAAATCAGGCTGTTGACAGGAAGTTTACCTATGTGGATACGGTTGCCCTTGCCAGAGTGCTCCTTCCTACGCTGTCCAAATATAAGCTGAATATTGTGGCGAAAGCACTGGGAATCTCCCTGGAGAATCACCACCGGGCTGTGGATGACGCGGGGGCGACCGCGGAAATCTTTGTCAAGTTTGTGGAGATGCTCCGGGAAAGAAACATCAACACACTCAGGGAGATGAACCATTTTGGAGACCGGAATGTGAATGCCATACGGAAAATGGCCACATATCACATCATTATCCTTGCAAAGAACGATATCGGAAGATTCAATCTGTATCAGCTGATCACGGAATCCCATCTGACTTATTATGCCAGAAGACCGAGAATTCCAAAGAGCCTTCTGAATGAACACAGGGAAGGGCTGATCATCGGAAGTGCCTGCGAGGCCGGCGAGCTTTACCGAGCTGTGCTTGAAAAACGTTCTTCCGAACAGATCGCGCGTCTTGCGGATTTCTATGATTATTACGAGATCCAGCCTGTTGGAAACAACCGGTTTATGATCGAAAGCGACAAGATCCCGGATGTGACGTCAGAGGAAGATCTTCGCAATCTGAACAGACAGATCGTGGAACTGGGAGAAAAATTCAAGAAACCTGTTGTGGCGACCTGTGATGTTCATTTCCTTGATCCTGAGGACGAAGTGTACCGCCGTATCATCATGGCAGGAAAAGGATTTGACGACGCAGATACTCAGCCGCCTCTGTTCCTGCGGACGACGGAGGAGATGCTGGACGAATTTGCCTATCTTGGATCCGCGAAGGCGCGGGAGATCGTGATCGACAACCCGAACAAGATCGCGAAAATGGTGGAGAAGATCTCGCCGGTAAATCCCAACAAATGTCCTCCGGTCATTGAAAATTCAGACCAGGAACTTCGCAATATCTGTTACAGAAAGGCACATGAGATGTATGGAGAGGATCTGCCGGTACAGGTTTCCTCCCGACTGGAAAAAGAACTGAACTCGATTATATCCAACGGTTATGCCGTTATGTATATCATTGCCCAGAAACTGGTGTGGAAATCCAATGCAGACGGATATCTGGTAGGATCAAGAGGATCTGTCGGATCGTCTTTTGTGGCGACCATGGCCGGGATTACGGAGGTTAATCCGTTAAGCCCCCACTATTACTGCAAGAAATGCCATTACAGCGATTTTGAATCCGAGGAGGTCCGCGCGTTTGCAGGAGGATGCGGGTATGACATGCCGGATAAAAACTGCCCTGTATGCGGGGAAAAGCTGGTGAAGGCGGGATTTGATATTCCCTTTGAGACTTTCCTTGGATTCAAGGGCGATAAGGAGCCGGATATCGACCTGAACTTCTCCGGAGATTATCAGGCAAAAGCACACAAATATACGGAGGTCCTTTTTGGAGAAGGCCATACATTTAAAGCCGGAACGATCGGCACGCTTGCGGATAAGACGGCTTACGGCTTTGTGAAAAACTATTACGAGGATCATGATCAGAGAAAACGGCGCTGTGAGATAGAGAGGATCACAGAAGGGTGTACCGGGATCCGGAGGAGTACCGGACAGCATCCCGGCGGTATTGTCGTCCTTCCTCACGGACACAACATCAATGAATTCACGCCGGTGCAGCATCCGGCCAACGATATGGAATGCGGGATCACGACAACACATTTCGACTACCATTCCATCGATCATAACCTGTTGAAGCTGGATATCCTGGGTCATGATGATCCGACGATGATCCGTACACTTGAGGACTATATCACCTCTGATGCAATGGACAATGAATACAACGCGGAGCATCCGTTTATCGCAACGGATATCCCGCTGGATGACAAGGAAGTGATCGAGCTTTTCCATGGCACGGACGTGCTGGGAATCAAACCGGAGGATATCGACGGATGTAAGCTGGGCTGTCTTGGAATTCCGGAGTTTGGTACGGATTTCGTCATCCAGATGGTAGAGGACACAAAACCTCAGACTCTTTCGGATCTGATCCGTATTTCCGGGCTGTCGCACGGAACGAATGTGTGGCTGGGAAATGCCCAGGAACTGGTAAAGTCCGGGAAGGCGACCATCTCCACGGCAATCTGTACCCGAGACGATATCATGATCTATCTGATCAACAAAGGGGTGGAGAGCGCGCTTGCGTTTACGATCATGGAGAGTGTCCGTAAAGGAAAGGGACTCAAGCCCGAGTGGGAGGAAGCCATGAAAGCGCAGGATGTTCCTGACTGGTATATCTGGTCCTGTAAAAAGATCAGCTACATGTTCCCGAAGGCACATGCCGCGGCCTATGTCATGATGGCTTACCGTATCGCTTACTGCAAGATCCATTATCCCCTTGCCTACTACGCGGCGTATTTCGGAATCAGGGCGGATGCCTTTTCCTATGAGATTATGTGTCAGGGAAAAGAAAAACTGGATTATTATATGAAAGATTATAAAAAGAGGAGCGATTCTCTGAGCAAGAAGGAACAGGATGTCATGAAGGATATGAAGATCGTCCAGGAGATGTATGCCCGGGGATTTGAATTTATGCCCATTGACATCTATCGGGCAAAGGCAAAGATGTTCCAGATCATAGACGGCAAACTCATGCCTTCTCTTGCGAGTATTGAAGGTATGGGCGACAAGGCCGCGGAGGCGGTGGAAGAAGCGTCGAAAGACGGTCCCTATCTGTCTCTGGATGATTTCCGTCAGCGGACGAAAGTCAGCAAGACGGTCATCGATCTGATGGCTGATCTGGGACTGTTTGGAGATCTGCCGCAGAGCAATCAGCTGTCGCTGTTTGATTTCTGAGGCTTCTGGCGGGAGTCTGGGTCCGCCGGCGGGGATGTACTGCCGGCGGACCTACTTTCTTATGGACGAAGCGGGTGGAGCGTGATATAATCTTTTTCATAGGCGGCGCAGGGGCAGGAAAACCTGTCGGCGGATGGAAAAGATTTCCATGGCTGCTGTCTGGACTAAATTATATGGAGGAGAATGAGAATGTACGACTTCGATGAGATCATGGCAACGGATCCGGAGATCGCAGGGGCGATCAAGGACGAGATGGAGAGACAGAATTCGCATATCGAGCTGATCGCGTCTGAAAACTGGGTCAGCAAGGCAGTGATGGCTGCAATGGGAAGTCCGCTGACCAATAAATATGCGGAAGGATATCCGGGAAAACGTTATTACGGCGGATGCCAGTGTGTTGACGTGGTGGAAGACCTTGCCAGGGAGCGTGCAAAGGAACTCTTCGGCTGCGAATACGTCAATGTCCAGCCCCATTCCGGCGCACAGGCAAATATGGCAGTATTTTTTGCCATACTTCAGCCGGGAGACACATATATGGGTATGAACCTGGATCATGGCGGACACCTGACTCATGGATCACCGGTCAATATGTCAGGAAAATATTACAATGTAGTTCCCTACGGCGTGAACGATGAAGGCGTGATCGACTATGATGAGGTACTTCGGATCGCAAAAGAGTGCAGACCGAAAATGATCGTAGCCGGCGCCAGCGCATATGCCCGCACTATCGATTTCAAACGTTTTCGCGAGATCGCGGATGAAGTCGGAGCATATCTCATGGTTGATATGGCGCATATCGCAGGTCTTGTGGCTGCAGGACTGCACCCGAGCCCGATCCCTTATGCACATGTGACGACGACTACGACCCACAAAACATTGCGTGGTCCCCGCGGAGGAATGATCCTCTCCAGCAATGAGATGAACGAGAAGTTCAACTTCAATAAGGCTGTATTCCCGGGAATCCAGGGAGGTCCTCTGATGCATGTGATCGCGGCAAAGGCAGTCTGCTTCAAAGAGGCGCTTCAGCCGGAGTTCAAAGAGTATCAGAAACAGATCGTGAAGAATGCAAAGGCTCTGTGCGAAGGGCTGAAAAAACGCGGTGTGAAGATCGTATCCGGCGATACGGACAACCATCTCATGCTGGTAGACCTGACAGAGGCAGGAGTCAGCGGAAAAGAGCTGGAGAAGCGTCTCGACGATGCGCACGTGACATGCAACAAGAATACGATCCCCAACGATCCCCGTTCTCCGTTTGTCACAAGCGGTGTTCGCCTTGGCACTCCGGCAGTGACTACACGCGGGATGAAAGAGGACGATATGGATAAGATCGCGGAGATCATCGCCATGGTGATCGAGAGCGAGGATAACGTGGAGAAGGCACGGAAGATGGTTGCAGAGCTGACGGAGAAGTATCCGCTCTGTTAAAATCTGATTCGGTGGGCTGTTCCCGCCGCAGCGGATCGGGATAAAGGGGAGCGGTGCAGACAGAACGGAAAGATTACAATCCGGCTATGTCTGCACCGCTCCCTTTTCGTACACAATTTATAAGGATCTGACCGTTGCCGCACTCCGGAAACAGCGCCGAAGGCGCGTCCTCCCGCCCCTCGGATTAAAACCTCCGCCTTTCTTCCGCCTGTCTCTTCTGCAAGATCTGCTGGCGAGAAGAGAAAACAACCGGAGAGAACAGCCCAGCCGGAGGAAGATGCCGGATAAGGACCGTAAAACAACGCCGGTCCTTGGCGCGCGTTCTTTGCGCGCCTATGTACCGCTGCGTTGTTTTCCGAGCGGGAGCGGGTCCGAAGACGGCATCTCCCTCCGGCGGACACCTCCTCCCTTACAGTTTTCCCCTCTTCCGTCAGACCCCGCAATTTTTCGCTTTAAATTGACAAAGTATTGTGTTATACTAATGAAAGGCTAATTTTTATAGCGAAGGAGGGTAAACACAATGATTTGGGCAAAGGAAGAGACTCTGCCAAGAAGTGAGATCGAAGCGATCCAGCTTGCGAAGCTTAAGGAAACGGTAAGGTATATTTATGAGCGTGTAAAACCTTATCGTGAGAAGATGGATGCGGCAGGGATCAAGCCGGAGGATATCCGGACTCTCGAGGATCTGAAGCGGATGCCTTTTACATATAAATCAGACTTCAGGGACAACTATCCGGACGGACTTTTTGCCGTAGACAAGAAAGAAATCGTCCGTTATCATGCCAGCTCGGGGACAACGGGAAAACCGACGGTTGTCGGATACACGAGAAACGATCTGGATATGTGGCTGAACAATGTGGCAAGGCTTGCCTGCATGGGCGGAGCGACAGCGGATGATGTGGCTCAGATCTCATTCGGGTACGGAACGTTTACCGGTGCCCTCGGCCTCCACGGCGGGCTGGAGAAGATCGGGGCATCAGTCATTCCGATGTCGTCCGGCAATACGAACAAGCAGATCATGTTTCTGCAGGACATGGGAGTGACGCTTCTTGTGGCGACTCCGTCCTATGCGCTTCATCTGGGTGAGGAAGTGCGCAAGAGAGGAATCGACCCGGAGAAAGACCTGAAACTCCATATCGGTCTTTTTGGAGGAGAAGGTATGACTGAACCCATGCGGGATGAGATGCATAAAGTCTGGGGGGAAAACTTTATCTGCACTCAGAATTACGGGATGAGCGAACTCTGCGGTCCTGGAGTGGCAGGCGAGTGCACGGAGCTGTGTGGAATGCACGTGAATGAAGACTGGTTTATTCCGGAGATCATCGATCCTGAAACGGAGGAAGTGCTCCCGCCGGGAGAGAGAGGAGAACTTGTCATGACCTGTCTCGGCAAGGAGGCTCTGCCCCTGGTGAGATACCGCACAGGAGACATGACGCGGCTGATGTACGAACCATGTAAATGCGGGCGCACGACGTGCAGGATGGAGAATATTTCAGGCCGTGCGGACGATATGCTCGTGATCCGCGGCGTGAATGTCTTCCCGACACAGATCGAGGAAGTCCTTCTCAAGATCAATGAGATCGGACCGCACTATGAGATCCTGGTTGAACGAAAGAACAGACTGGACGTGATGACGATCACTGTGGAACTGGTAGATGACAGACTGCTTGACAGTTATGCACAGTTAAGTGAACTGGAATTAAGGATAAAGAAAGCGCTTAAGGCGCAGCTCGGTCTCGCGACACAGATCCGCCTCGTGGCGCCGAATTCTCTGAAACGGTTCGAGGGCAAGGCAAAGAGAGTGACAGATTTACGAAAGGATGGATTATAAAATGGGAGAAAAAGTGATCATGCTGGGAAACGAGGCAATCGCCCGCGGAGCATATGAAGCAGGCGTAAAAGTCTCATCCGCATATCCGGGAACACCCAGTACGGAGATAAGTGAATACCTGGTGCAGTACCGGGACGATGTATATGAAGAATGGGCGCCGAACGAGAAAGTGGCGACCGAGGTGGCTGTGGGGGCAAGTCTTGCGGGCGTCCGCTCCATGGCATGTATGAAGCATGTAGGACTGAACGTGGCTGCGGATCCGCTCTATTCCGTGTCCTATATGGGAGTAAACGGCGGACTTGTCATCGTTGTCGCAGACGATCCGGGTCTGTACAGTTCTCAGAATGAGCAGGATACAAGGATGGTGGCCCGTGCAGCTCAGATTCCTGTGATAGAACCTTCTGACAGTGCAGAGGCAAAAGATCTGTTTAAAGAAGCCTTCGAGCTGAGCGAGAAATTCGACCGCCCGTTTATCTTCCGCACTACGACGAGACTGGCTCATTCTCAGGGACTTGTAGAGCTGAAGGACCGTGTGGAGCCGGAGGATAAGCCGTATGTAAAAAATATCCAGAAGAACGTCATGATGCCGGGAAATGCAAAGGTGCGCCATGTTGCGATCGAGAAACTGAACAATGAACTGGCAGAGGCGGCAAACACCCTTCCCATGAACCGGGTGGAGATGAATGACACGAAGATTGGTGTGATCACCAGCGGAATCCCGTACCAGTATGTGAAAGAGGCTCTGCCGGAGGCGTCTGTCCTGAAACTGGGAATGGTCAATCCACTTCCGAGAAAGCTGATCGAGGACTTTGCATCCAGAGTAGATACTCTCTATGTAGTGGAAGAACTGGATCCGGTGATCGAGGAGCAGGTAAAGTCCTGGGGAATCAAAGTGATCGGAAAAGAGATCTTCACGGTGCAGGGTGAATACAGTGCAAATATGCTCCGTAAGGCGATCCTGAAGCAGGATCTTGATCTTAAACAGCCGGCCGACGCTCCGGGAAGACCGCCCATTCTCTGCCCCGGATGTCCTCACAGAAGCGTATTCTATGTCCTCGGCAAACTGAAAATGCACGCCGCAGGAGATATCGGATGTTATACGCTCGGCGCAGTTGCTCCCCTGAGCGTCATTGACACCACCATGTGCATGGGTTCAAGCATCTCCACGCTTCACGGGATGGAGAAGGCGAAAGGAAAAGACTATATAAAGAACTGGGTTGCGGTGATCGGCGATTCCACGTTTATGCACACCGGCGTTAACTCGCTGATGAACATGGTATACAACAAGGCTACCGGCACAGTGATCATTCTGGACAACTCCACGACAGGCATGACCGGACATCAGGATCACGCTGCCACGGGAAAGACCCTTCAGGGAGACCCGACCTATGCGATCAGCATTCCCGGTATCTGCCGCGCCATGGGTGTGAAGAATGTGATCGAGGTAAACGCATTTGACATTGATCTTCTGGAAAAGACCATAAAAGAAGAAGTGGCGAAAGATGAAGTGTCCGTGATCATCACGAAGACACCCTGCGTACTTCTCGACAAGAGGAAGAAACCGCTTTATATCGCGCATCCGGATAAATGTAAGAAATGCGGCATGTGTATGAAGCCGGGATGTCCTGCCATGACAAAGAACGGGGACGGCACGATACATATTGACGATACGATGTGCACCGGCTGCGGTCTGTGCGAGACACTCTGTAAATTCGATGCGATAGAACTGGTAAAGGCGGGTGAATAGAAGATGGCTGTAAAGAATATTATGATCGTCGGAGTGGGCGGGCAGGGAACCCTGCTCACCAGCCGGATCCTGGGAGGACTTACCATTGCGGGAGGCTATGACGTGAAACTGTCCGAGGTGCACGGAATGGCACAGAGAGGAGGAAGCGTCGTCACATTTGTCCGCTATGGCGATAAGGTGGCCGAGCCGATCGTGGAGGAAGGACAGGCGGATGTGATCATCGCCTTTGAGCGCCTGGAGGCTCTGCGCTATGCACATTTCCTGAAAAAGGACGGCGTGATCATTGTAAATGACTGGCGGATCGATCCTATGCCGGTCGTGATCGGAAACGCGGAGTATCCGGAACATATTCTGGAAGACCTGGAAAAGGAATATAAGGTTTATCGTGTGGATGCAACAGAAGAGTCCAAAAAACTTGGAAATCCGAAGGTATTTAACCTGATCGTGCTCGGTGTTGCGGCTCAGCATATGGATTTTACGAAAGAGCAGTGGTATGATGTCATCGAGAAGACCGTACCGCCAAAGACGATCGAGATCAACAAGAAGGCGTTTGATGTCGGATACAGTCTCTGACATGGTCAGACAGCAGGCGGAGAAATCAGAGAAGAAAAGTTGAGGAGGTGGGATATTGATCAAGCAGATATCAGTTTTTGTGGAAAATGAGCCCGGAAGCATGATGCGGGTCACATCCGCATTGACGGAAGCACATATCAACATCCGGGCGATCTCCACGTTTGACACACCGGAGTTCGGAATCATGCGTCTTGTCGTGGACGAGCCGGAAAGAGCGAAGGAAAGTCTGACTTCAAAGGGATTTGTCACAAGAGTCAATGATGTGATCGGTGTGGAACTGGAGGATAAAAAAGGAAATCTCAATCAGATGCTGAAGATCCTTGCGGACGGAAAGATAAATGTAAATTATATCTATTCCTTTGTGATCCGTGAGGACAAGGCTCCCGTGATGATCTTCCACACAGATGATTTTGAGCTGGCGGAACAGGTTTTGCGGGACGCGGATGTAAAACTGATCGAAGAGACAGAGATCTGACTCTGAAAAGAAAGAGAAACACTCAGTAAGGAGAAAAAAGCGATGGCGGCAGTATCATTGGAGAACTGGGTCGAGAAGATCAGAGACCCGAAAATTGAATGTATGAGCAGGGACGAGATGGCAGACCTGCAGAGCAGACGCCTTGTGGACGTGGTAAACAGGGTGTATAACAACGTGGAATTCTACCGTAAGAAAATGCAGGATATCGGTGTGGAGCCGGGGGATATCAGATCCATCGAGGATATCAGCAAGCTCCCCTTTACGACGAAAGAGGATCTGAAGAACAATTATCCTTTCGGACTCCTCGCAATCCCCATGAAGGATGTGGTCCGCGTACAGGGAACTTCCGGAACAACAGGTAAACTGACCATAGCGCCATATTCTCAGAAAGATGTGGACGTATGGGGAGAATGTGTCGCAAGGGGTCTGGTGATGGCAGGCCTGACGGACGAGGATATCATCCACGTGTGTTACGGATATGGCCTTTTCACCGGCGGAATGGGGCTTGATTATGGTGCAAAGGCGCTGGGCGCCACCGCGATCCCGATGTCGGCAGGAAACACGAAGAGACAGATGATGTGTATGGAGGATTTGGGAGCAACTGCATTTGCGTGTACTCCGTCCTATGCCCTTTATCTTGCCGAATCACTTCAGGAAGCGGGTGTTGTTGACAGACTGAAGCTGAAAGCCGGCATACATGGTGCCGAGCCCTGGACAGAAGAGATGCGTAAAAAGATCGAGGGAATTCTCCATATCAACTGCTTTGATATCTACGGACTCTGCGAAGTAACGGGCCCGGGCGTGGCTCAGGACTGTATCCACCATGCAGGACTCCATGTCCATCACGATTATTTCTATCCGGAAGTGCTCAATCCGGCAACGCAGGAGAAATGTGCGGACGGTGAGACAGGTGAACTGGTATTTACGACTCTGGCAAAAGAGGCAATGCCTCTGATCCGCTACAGGACAAAAGACCTGACGAGCATTGACCACAGCACCTGTGAGTGCGGAAGGACTCTTCCCAGGATATCCAAGTTCAAGGGAAGAACAGATGACATGAAGGTAATCCGGGGCGTCAATGTATTCCCGACACAGGTTGAGACAGCGCTGCTGAGTATGGGCGGAGCAGTCGCGCCGCACTACATGATGATCGTGGACAGAGAGGACAATCTGGATGTGCTCACGGTTATGGTCGAGGTAGACGAGAGTATGTTCTCCGATGAGATCAGAAAGCTTGATGCACTGAGAAACAAGATCGCAGCTGTCCTGAAGACGGCTCTGGGCATCTCTGTGAGAGTCAAACTTGTCGAGCCGAAGACGATCCAGAGAAGCGAAGGAAAAGCGGTTCGCGTGATCGATAACAGGAATCTGTAGAAAAAGGGAGGATTATACTATGGGAATCACGATCCAGCAGTTATCTGTATTTCTGGAAAACAGGGAAGGACGTCTCGACGAAGTGCTTTCTGTGCTTGCGGGGAATGATGTCAATATCGTAGCGCTCAGTCTTGCCGACACAGCTGAATACGGCATGCTCCGGATGATCGTTTCAGATCCGAACAAGGGAAAGGCCGTCCTGAAGGAGAATGGGATCACATCCATGCTCACGGATGTCGTTGCTCTGAGAGTGCCGCATGAGACCGGATCTCTGAGCAAGGCCATGCATCAGATCGTTGAGGGCGAGGTAAACATAGAGTATATGTATGCCTTTGCAAACGGCGATGACGCATCTGCGGTCCTGAAGACGGATGATCCGGCCAGAGTGGTCGATATCCTGCGGGGAAGCGGATTTGACGTATGGGAAGCTTCGGAAGCATACGTTTCCAATATCAAAGGAAGAATATAGCAGAAAAATACCGCCGGGCAGAAGAAACTGTCCGGCGGTATTTTTTTAATCTCTTTTTTCTGTATTGCTTTTTAATATTAAATGCCTGTCTGATTTATATATTAAGAAGGTACATTAAAAAATCTGATTAAAGTTTTACTACGTTAGTTGCCTGTGGTCCTTTTGCGCCTTCTGTCACCTCAAATTCGACAGCCTGGCCTTCTTCCAGAGTTTTGAATCCATCCATTACGAGTCCTGTGTAGTGGACAAAGATATCATTGCCCTCAGAATCTGAGATGAATCCGTATCCCTTCTGGTTGTTAAACCATTTTACTGTACCTGTCATTGTGTTACCCTCCATAAGATTGATAAGTTGCTGTATTGGTATAAACTTATGCCAATACTGTGACAGTGTAGCATGTTTAACAATAAAAGTCAACGTATTAATCGTGTGATTCGTAATTTTACACAAAAAGCGGAGGGGAGTTGTTTGAAAGGGCAGACTGTCAGGGATTGTGCCGATTGAAAGACTGGCGTATTTCGGAAAAAAGGCAGATAAAAAAGGACAGACTGATTGACAAGAAGAAAAATATAGGGTATAACAGTAGACAAATAAAACACACTAAAATACTAGGAATTAAACGGAGGTAGGCATTATGGCAGCAATATATAAAAGTGTAACAGAACTTATCGGAAGGACTCCTCTTTTAGAGACAGTAAATATTGAGAAAGATAGAGATCTCAAGGCAAAAGTGCTTGTGAAGCTGGAATATTTTAATCCGGCAGGAAGCGTAAAGGACAGAGTGGCGCTTAATATGATCAGGGAAGCAGAGAAGGCGGGAAAGATCGGACCCGGAGCGGTGATCATTGAACCCACCAGCGGCAATACGGGGATCGGTCTTGCGGCAGTTGCCGCTGCAAAGGGGTACAAGGCGGTTTTCGTCATGCCTGAAACAATGAGTATCGAGCGCAGAAAACTTCTCCTTGGCTATGGCGCTGAGATCGTTCTGACAGAAGGTGCAAAAGGTATGGCAGGAGCCATTGAGAAAGCGTCAGAACTGGAAAAAGAACTGGATAACGCGATCGTGCTGGGGCAGTTTGTGAATGAAGCCAATCCGGAGGCACACTACAGGACCACAGGGCCTGAGATATGGG